>NZ_DIMV01000073.1:0-110030 GCF_002425715.1 Mesotoga sp. UBA5557 | reverse complement strand
TCTCCTGAAGTCCACTGTCAAGAGCCAACCAATTGCTGATAGACGCATTTTCAACACCGAGGGTTCTTTGAACCTGGTTCACCTGTACGGGATTAAGGAAACCAATATCATGCAGAAACCCAACAACATTCAGTCTATGCTTGGAGAACCCGATTTCCCTTCCAACTATCTTTGAAACATACGCAACCTGCAATGAATGAATGTCAGTCTTAGAAACCCTTTTGAGAAGTCTAAAAAGTATCAGATACATCTCTTTCGTGTTGAAGCGCACTTCACAGGTCCTTTAAACTCAATTGATCTTCCAGGCAAACCCTGAAATTACTCGAACGCCTTTATTATACAAGAACACGACAGAATCGCGGACATATTGGTATAACCTCTTCGATGCAGAACACATATACAATGTGTGAAGTCATTTGGCTAATGTGTTGTGACGACTGCCACACCGGCCTCTTAGACCATCCAGACTCTAGCACTGTTCGAAAGCAGACATCTTCATACTCATTTGATAATCATTACTGAATTTGAACTATAATTAGCATTGTTTTTACTTGTAATGATATTTATTAAATCACAGCTTGATGTTTTTGCATTGTATGTGATAATATGTATTCATGATTTAATAAATTCAAGGTGGTGCGGCGAAAGATATGGGAAGGAATTTCTGGCTCTTTTCAGTTGGAAGGTTAGTTTCTCTCATAGGAAGCGGCGTTCAGGCTTTGGCAATTCCCCTATACATCCTTGACCTAACTGGTTCCGGAGCAATCATGGGCACGTTCGCAGTGATTACTATGATACCCAGGATTATCTTCGGACCAATTGCAGGCGTACTTGGTGACAGGTTCAACAGGAAACTGATAATGATCTACATGGATTTTGCCAGAGGGGCAGCTATTCTCGCCATGGCCTATATGGCAAATGCAGAAGCCCTTACAATATCTATCCTTTTCATATTTCAGCTGTTGATTTCGATACTTGATATTTCTTTCGATCCCGCAACCGCGGCAATGCTTCCGGATATTATCGAAGAAGACAAGCTCTTGAGAGGAAATTCTATCCTTGGAGCAGTGAATTCCATCTCTTATATTGTGGGACCGGCGCTGGGAGGAGTGCTCTACGGACTTTTCGGAATCGAAGTAGTGTTCATTCTGAACGGAGTGTCTTTCGTCGCATCCGCAATCAGTGAGATCTTCATAGTTTACGAACGAACAACTGAGAAATCTAGAGTCTCCGTAAAGAGTGTCTTTGTCGATATTGTTGAGGGAATCAGCTATCTCAGAAGAATAAAGGGACTGATGATGGTTCTGATATTTGCTATGGTATCGAATTTCCTTTTGGCACCGGTGTTTACGGTTGTGTTCCCGTTTTTCGCGCGAACTGTGGTCGGTTTTTCCAGTCAACAATATGGGTTCCTTCAGTCCGGATGGGTGGTCGGAGTTCTTATAGGAAACATTCTCCTGGGTACTGTTCTTTCTAAGAGAAGACAGGGAAGTCTCTTTGCAGGAGGTCTAGCAACGGAAACAGTCATCAATTTCGTTATTGCAGCTTTCTTCTTTCCTTACTTCATGAATCTTTTTGGCGGCGCTTCATGGTTATATTTTGCAGCACTTGGAGTGCCGATTCTCGTGATGGGAGTATTTAATGCATTTGTTAACACCCCGCTTCAAACTCTGTTTCACCGGATTGTTCCTACTAGCTACAGATCCAGGGTGTTCTCCGTGATCTCAATTCTCGCTCAGATTGCAACTCCTTTAGGTTCTGCGATCTTTGGTTTTGCTGTTGATCGATTCCCTGTCCATTATCTTGTGCTCTTGTCATGCATTGGCAACGCTATTCTAACTATCGTATTTCTGATGAAGGGCATGTCGAGACTCTTCGAAGAAAAGGAAACAGATAACAGCAACGGCTCAAAGGGAAACGCAGTCGAGCCTGTGAGAGAAGGAATTGGTGCGTAGGTTCTTTAAGTATCATCGTAGCCATCCCCAGATTCCTCTGCGCTTGACAGGCTGAAGCAAAATCGGTAAAAGAAGAACCGGAGCTTGATTCTCCGGTTCTTCACTCATATTGATGAAAACTTAGTCTGTTGCGCTCTGGCTGTCCCTTTCTGCAGCAAGGTATTCCAGTTCTGAGATTATTGAATCGATCTCTAACTGAGCTTCTTCAGAAGGATCGACTTCCATTAGCGCTTCCATGTAAGTGAGCCTTTTACTGAGCTTCTCTTCAATCCAGTCTGGGCTGTAGTCAAGATCTAGAGATAGAGAGTTGTTCCTTATCAAAATGTAAAGAATATCTGCTCTGACTTCCTGAGACATTTCCCTTTCTAACGTGGCTTCCAGTCCCGATTCGATTTCATCAATTGTACTGAAGACATAATCTACGAAACTTTGCCCGTAGTTGCTCAGCTGCTGCTGAAGAAGCTGTTGATTCATGAACGTCATTTCTAGTTCCTCTAGCCAGGAGTTGTAATAAGCAGCCGCAACTTCAGGAACGTTGCTATCAAGCTCATACATCATCTGGACAATCATGCCCCGCTTCTCTCCTATCTCAAACAAGGACCTTACGGCCACTTCGTAGTCAATACTCTCGGTGTATCCCAACATTTGAGACAACTCGATGTAGACAGCGTACTCCACGGGTGAGACCTGCGAAGATGAGTCTCCTTCACCGAAGACTTTCGCGGCAACTTCGACGAAGAATTCATTAGCCGTCTCTTCTGTCCCTATAGCTTCCGCGTATTCCTTGTAGAACAGCAGTTCACCATCAAGAATCACATAGTCAAAGTTGTTTTCGCTTATGTACCTCTCTAACCAACGATTGTAAGAATCGTTCTGATAACCTGAAACGAAATCATTATATCTGGGAGAGCTCACCATATCGGCCAGACTGTTAATCTCTGTTCTCTCTTCAACGATTATTAAGTGAAAACCAAACTCGCTTTTTACAGGACCGTAAAGCTTACCTATTGGTGCGGTAAGGATAGCTTCTTCAAACTCCGGCACAGTTTGCCCTCTTTGCAGCGATCCAAGCTCCCCACCATTGGCAGCCGTTCCTGAATCAATGGAGTAATGAAGGGCAGCTTCGCCAAAAGTGATTTCTCCACTTTCGATTCTACTCATGAGCTCAGTAGCAGTGGATTCATCGGTCACAAGAATGTGTCGTGCCCTAATCGTTTCATACTGGTTCTTGATTTCGGTCCTGAACTCCTCGAAGTAAACCGCTAGAGCTTCTTCAGTAAGCGGAGCAACCGAATTCTGAACGAGTTCGGCCTTGAGGGCAGCATATACGTAACTCCTCATTTCATCTTTGAAGGTCTCAAGCGAGCCGTAGATAGTCTCAATTTGCTCGATCAGCCCAGGATTCGATGTGTACATCTCCATCATTGTATCCGTTTCGGCCTCAACTTCTTCATCAGAAGGAAGAAGATTGTTTTCCTCTGCATAGAAATCGATGAGCTTCTGGTCAACTATGTATGGTATTATCATCGTTTTTAGACCGATCTCGCTAGGGATGTAATAGCTATCGAAATACGGATCAAGAGTTATCCCCTGGCTACTTGCGTTCGCAACGGTCGCGCCAAATGCCTGTTCGATTTCTTCTCTGGTTATCCAAAACTCTTCTGGAACGTCTTCCCCATCTTTGGTAATCCTAACGGCGTACTCTGTTCCGAGCAGGGTCAGTGAGAAAATCGCCATCAGGAAAACTAGTAGTAACTTCTTCAAAATCATTCCCCCTCGTGTATTAGGTACATTCATGATAACATTTCATAGGAAATGGTGTGCCACGAGAGGTGAATATTTTGAGAAAGAGTGATCTTGATCTTGAAAGGCTTCACGCAACGTCCTGGAAATGGTTGAATTCAGAAGAAGCGGAATTGTCCGGAGGGGAGAATTCGAGGCAACCTCAAGCCTTGTATTTCTTTGCCGACGAAAGGAACAAATCCTTCTGCAGAAGGTACAATAGGGAAGTGAATTTCAGGAGAGACGTTGAGGACATAGGGCTTTGCGATAAGTGTGGAATGAGGTTTAGAACATATAGAGCCGCCCAGATCTGTGTATTTGCACCTGCGGAACAATATTTCACAATCGATACACGCGATGAAGCGAAGGCAATCGAGGAATTTCCTGACAAGGATCTTGCGGAAAAGGGAGTAAGCGACTTCGAGAGCAAGAGCTGGCAATAAAAGCTTTCTAATTTTAGTATTCGGACTATCTTTATTCTCATCGGTACTTATATTCTGCAGCAAACTTCGGTGGGCCCTTGGAAGAAGATAAAAAATGTGTTAAAATATATAGTGTGATTTTGTGAATAAATGTTCTTGGTTCGTACCGAGATACTTTTGATTAAATAGTATAGTTTTTTCACTATTTTTATCTTTAATCTTGCAGAATTTAAGCTTATCCTTGACTTATTTTTTCCTGGAGGCGGACGGTGAAGAACTTAACAAAAACGATTTTGATGTTTGTAGCAGCATTTTTCGTTGTCTTTTCCATTTCTTCGTGCATTGTTGTGGATAATCCGGTTGTCGTTAGGATCCCCTTTGAAGAACTTAACGACGGTGCTTATTATGGAGGTGGTCTCCTCTTTTCGCCTTCAGACATGTCGATCTCGCATTTGGGAAAAGGAACTCTGATTGCGTTTCAGGATCTTAGAATGGTGTGGACACCTGAAGAAGGTTCTTCCATTGCAGAGAGAAACTTTGGTTACCTCTATATCAAATCCATAGATGTGACAGGCATTGAATATGAGTATCTGATTTACGATTCGGAAGGTACAATCATCAAGCGCGTTGACTCTGTTTTTCACCCGGTTTCTGAAGGATCTCAGGATTTCTCGAGTTTATCTGATACTGATTTGTTCTCCGGTGCCTTATATCAGTCTGGTGCCGGCGTGCACAATCCAAATATTAGCGATGGATATCTTCTAACCTTTAGACACGATATACCAGATGAAGAGAACTCCGGCCCTCATTCCTTCAGAAAAGTTCTTTTCAGAGTCCAGCAACCGCCAGTGGTTTCTACAACCAGATTTCCAAGAGGCGTCATTGCAATTAGCAATTCTGTGCCCAGATCGCTTGTGATCAACTCTTCTCTTCTTGTACAAGAGCCCTGTGAATCGGAAAACCAAATAGTGTTTTCGAAGACGTCTTCTATCCCTCACTTCTCTCTCGGTGATTACATTTTTGACACAATGACCGACTCTTTCAGAAGAGTTATTTCCGTGAATGATACCGACCCTTCAAAAGTAACACTAGGAACTGAAGAAGCTTTTGTAGAAGAGGCGCTGGGCACTTTGATACTGAACATTGAGGGTGATGTATCAGAAATCGTACAGAAATTTGGAACTGAAGGAGATCGTGCCTTTGCAGAGAGTGTAACAACAAACCTGATCACAAAGGAATGGGATGTATCAATCATTGACAAGGATGAGATGAAGGCTGCAATCAAGAACAAACTGATCCTTGACGCAAATATCAGCCTTGATTTTCATCTTTCTTTGAACAAATTCAGCTCTAATGGAACGTTTCGCTTTCCAACAACACTCTCTTCGATACTCGAGATAGTTGGAGAGGAAGGGTTTGAGACTGGACAAACGAAGAAAATTGCTGAACCACAGGTAAGCATTAGCGTATGCGGAATCCCCGTAAAAATCAGCGTACCGATTGAGCTGTTCTATGAAATGGAAGCAAAAGTCGCAAGCATTGATCTTCAATTCGGTCCCGAGATTCGGATTTCTCCGAAGTTTCATTATGAAGTCGAGGCAAAGTTCGACTTCCACGGTGCTCATGGAAATAGCTATTCAACGGGTTCTATAGATCACAATGCAACCTTTGTTGATAAGATCGAATTTGACGGATCCCCTGAGATAGACGGAAAGTTTGGCTTCAAGTTTTATCCGGGAATAACTATTGCTTGTGTCCTTCGTCCGGAGATGGAGATGCCAGTCGGTTTTTCTGCAAGAGTAAACGAAACTAAGGCTGAACTCGATTTTGAGACTGAGGGCCATATAATGATTAAGCTGGATCTGAGGTTTTACAAACATACTTTTGCCAAAACAAAGGTCTTCAGCCAGACGAAGAATATTTATTCGAAAGAGTTCTAAGACTGTTCAGAATCCTCTTGATAAGTATTTAGTTACAGCTAGAAGATTTAAAGAAAGAAACTTTGCGAAAAGACTGAAAAGCCGATAATCAAAGTTGTACAGAATACAATAGAATTCCAGCATCAGAAAAGTAAATGTGGGCATCCCAAAGCACTGACTGTAAAGGGATGCCCTTAACTAAGGAACTACTTTATATATGGATGCTCATTCCATCTATACCTTCCAGTGAACCAAGTACTGTCTCTGATAGCGTAGGATGAGGATGTATTGAGTTCTCAAGTTCTTCTACCGTTAGACCGTTCTTGATCGCAATTACCCCTTCCATTATTAGCTCTGTAGCTGAAGGAGAAACTATACTCATACCAAGAACCTTTCCACTTTCCTTATCTGCGATTACCTTCACAAACCCAGTGTTTTCTAGTACAGTCCTTGCTCTCCCATTTGCGCTCAAAGGGAATTTTGCGATACTTACTTTCTCCATGTCTTCGATGTCGTCTTCCCTTATCCCGGTTGATCCTACCTCTGGGCTGGAGAAAATAATCGAGGGAACTGCCGAGTAATCCATTTCCATTTCTTCTCCAGCAATGTTGTGAGCCGCTACTATCCCCTCGTAGCTGGCCACGTGAGCAAGCATTATTCCGGCTCTTATGTCGCCAATAGCATAAATGCCCTTAATGTTTGTCTGCATTCGGCTGTTCGTAATGACTCCTCTTTCAATTTCGAGGCCAAGATTTCTTACGTCTTCGCTAATGGTCGGTCTCCTACCGACTGCGACAAGAACTTTCTCAGCCTGGAGTGAGAGCTCCTGTTCACCTTCGGCATTCAGAATGAAGGTACATTCCTCCTTCTCCACCTCTGTCACCTTTGTTCTCTCTATTATCTCTACTCCTTGCCTTGTCAATGACTTTCGAATATCGTCGGCAACATCTTTATCCTCGTATGGAAGGATATGGTCTGCAAGTTCGACGATAGTAGTCTTCACTCCGAATGAACTGAAGAATGTTGCAAACTCAACTCCTATAACACCACCGCCAACAATTACTAGACTTTCTGGCATTTCTTCCATTCGAAAAACGTCGTTGCTTGTCCAGATTCCTTCGACTTCACTGAATGGCCTAAACATGGAGGGTTCGGATCCACTTGCGATAACAATATTATTCGTATCCAGAATCTCCCCTCTCTGCTCCAGGAGGACGTGTTTTGCATCCTTAATCACAGCTGTGTCATTGAAGAAATCAACTTCGTTTTTCTTCAAGAGGTGTTCAATCCCTTTTCTAGACATCGTGATCGTTCTATTCATGTGAGCCATGATCTTCTTCAGATCATAATCAAGATCGGATATTTCGATTCCAAGTCTCTTTGACTTGTCAGCTATCTCGGTATACAAATGGGCCGAAGTCAGCATCGCTTTTGTTGGAATGCAGCCCCAGTTTGTGCACGTCCCACCGAGATATTCCTTTTCAACGAGCGCAACTCTCTTACCCAGTTGAGCAATTCTTATTGCACAAACATAACCGCCAGGCCCACCACCAATTACAACCGCATCAAGCATTTTCTCTCCTCCTCATATATATCTTTATATCACCGTATTTATCAGATATCTTTTTGATTATCTCATGGCCTTCTTTCTGAATAGACACAGGAATTCTCTCCCCCGAGAGCGGATAGTCTACAATAACAAGCAATACCTCTCCAGGGTTCATGTTTTCCAGAGTCTTTCTTGCTTGAATATCCGGAATTGGACAAGATTCGCCTCTCATATCGAGAAGCTGGTCAGGCTCGATGACATCAAGCTCGCCCCCCAGATAATAACTGCATATTCCCTCAGAGCAGGAAATTGGCTTGAATCCCTTAAGTTCCGTTATGAAGGAGATCGCCTCATCAAGCATTCTGAAAATGTGTGGAGAACTGAAGTCGAATCTCTCAACGCCATGCAAATGTCCTGAAGTAAGTATCCCAAGCTTCTTCATTTGCTGCAGATGTCTGTATACAGTTGACAAATCTATTTGAAGTAGCGACGCAATTTCTGAAGCAGTTAGGAAGTTGTCCATCAGCATCGTAACTATTTCAATTCTTGTCTGATTTGAGAAAGTGCGAAACAAATCCGGAAGCTTTAATGGCATCCCAAATCCCTCCCGTAGAAAGAGGTGCACGTCTGAACGAAGTGCACCTCCCAAATCACACTATAATAGCCTAACCTATTGACTTCTCACATTCCTCAACTATGTCAATGAAGCCTTCATAAGTTATCAGAGGCACGGTAACGTCATCAACTGAGTATCCCCTGGCCTCAACATCGTCCTTAATAGCAAAGACCTCCGCCTCTGTGGTCAATTCGTTTAGTCCCCAAAAAACACCGTCCTGAATTAGGACAACCTTGTCCCCATCTTTCGCCGCACTGATCTTGATTCTATCGGCAGAATTATTGGGCCCGTTTTTCACTACTATTGAATACATACCAGACACCTCACATGAAGATTACATTGTCAAACTTGTGGAAGAACTCTCCGATATCGGCTTCAGCTATTAATTGTGCATTGAAACTCTCTCCAATTTCATTTACTTTCAGTTTTTCCACATGTTCTTTGACACCATAAACTGCTGTCTCGTACCTCTTGATAAACCTAAAACACATGGAGATCGAGAGCAGGCCAAGACATTCAGGCTTAGTCTTCTTTGAAAGAGCAACAGTTGCCTCTTCCATCAAAAGAACGGATGGCTCAATATCTTCGCCATACATTCCAAATGCAGTCCTAAAGGCTTCATTGACCCAAATAGAGCCTGCTGGCGCCTGATAAACAACAAACAGGATCTTCTTATCCATAGCAGCACCTCACGCCATCAGGTTAACAAACCTGTCGCTGTTGTAAATCAATGAAGCCAGTTCGGGAAGACCACTTGGATTTGAACCTTCGATAATCATATCCTTGGTTACACCTCTGTAGTCCATACAGATTCCGCAAATCTCCACTTTCAAACCCTTCTCTTGTATTAGCGATTCGAGTTTTCGTGGAATGTCTCTATCTATCCTTATCGGTTTGACTTTGCTGTTAACGGATAGTATTGAATCGGCAAAGAGGAAAACCGTCACTTCGTGGCCTTTATCAAGTCCTGCTTCCGCGATCTTAATTGCTGTGTCAAGATCCTCATATGAATACGGTGGTGCAAAAACCTGGATTGTAATCTTCAAATCAGACGCCTCACTTTCTGTAAAGTATGTAAGCCATTGTCCAGTTGCCGAGAATAAGGAAGACACTTGCGATTATTGACGAAATGGCAAGAGTTGGAAGTCCGGAAAGGAAATGCCCGATATTACATCCACCGGCAAGGTTAGCTCCTGCTCCCATCATTGTTCCACCTATCATAACCACGAGATAAGTCTTCGGATTCTTCGGCATCCTCAACTTGAATTCTTTCGCTATTACTGACGCAATGAGTGCTCCCAGGATTATTCCGATTATTTCGTACCCATCCCATCTCAGTGGCTGATTACTGATGTAGGAGTCAAATACCGAGACCCAACCACCGGTGATACCAAGTCCATAATTTCGACCAGCAGCCTCGCTTGTTATCCATGCAATGGGAGAAAGAACAGCGAGAGATACCGCAGCAACTTTCCAGTTGAACTTAGTCTTTCTCTCCGTGGTCTTCGTGCCAAGCGTGTACCAAAGTAAGACGGCTGCTAGTATTACTGCAGGGATCCAGGGATTAACATTCAGGACTGTCGCGAGTGTGGGCCCTACCTTGTCAAAATATACGGAAGAATTCCCATCAACTGTTATGTTAAATTGGGCCGCCCACGTCCTTATGGGTGAAAACACTCCTCCTCTCATTGCCATAGCTCCTATACCGTAAAAAACCGCGGCTATCATTGCGGTTGTCATTCCCTCTCCGGACCTATAAGTAACACCTGAGGCACATCCACCGGCGAGAACCATTCCCAGCCCAAATACATAGGCACCAACAATATTCCCAAACAGATTAAGCGTCGGAGGAGCAATCCTTATCCAGCCCATCTGAGCCACAAAGAGAACGGTGATCATCTGTAGCCCGACTGCAAGAAAACCCAGTTTCCAAAGGTAATTATCCTTAAATAACAAAACATCCCTAAAAGCCGAGTTGAAACACACTCTGCCTCTTTGAAGAATGATTCCAAAAACGAGACCAACTAACAGACCCGTCCAGGCCATGTCATCTCACCCCTTTTTTCACTTTACTTTGATGTAGATCTTCCACTCGCTGTTCCCGACTTCCTCGATTTCGAGAACTTCGTGTCCCATTCCCTTGACTGCCTCGGGAATTCTCTCTTTCGACATGGCATAGTCAATCCAAACCTCAAGTATCTCTCCGGCTTTCATCTTCTTCAGAGCCCTCTTGGTTTCAACATCCGGTACTGGACAGACTTCTCCTCTTACGTCAACAGACTTAGTTACTTCATACTTTGCCATTTTCATACCTCCTGTAATGTGATTTATTTCACATATTGGTCAACTTAGTAACTCATCAGCTGCTCATCATGAATTTCAAGCCAAATCTACTATTAGAAAAGCGGAACTTCACTAGAATCATAAATTCTACTAATGTCGATTACTTTACCATTCAATTCCAACTTGGTTACCCACTCGTTCGCAAAACATTCACAAACTCTCATTGCTTTCGAAGTAGAATTCCACTAACTCACGATCGGGGGGGTCACTATGGAAAAGGGTTACATTCATATCTATACGGGAAATGGTAAAGGAAAGACCACTGCAGCTATTGGTCTTGCGATAAGAGCATGTATGGCGGGCGAGAGGGTCTTCATCGGTCAGTTCATAAAGGGTATGAAATACAGTGAACAAGCGCTATCGAATTATATCGACGGAATAACCATTGAACAGTTTGGAAGGAAATGCTTCATTAGAGAAAATCCTGAAGTAGAGGATCTTGAAGCTGCTCGCACTGGTCTTGCAAGATCCCGAGATGTTTTGCGCAGTGAACGGTTCGGTGTCGTTATTCTTGACGAGATATTCATTGCTTGCCATTACAGATTGGTAACAGTAGAGGATATTACGAAGCTTTTTGAGATGAAACCCGCAAACGTCGAACTTGTTCTGACTGGCAGAAATGCTCCGGCCGAGATTTTTGAGAAGGCAGACCTCGTCACTGAAATGAGAGAGATTAAGCATTATTACCATAGGGGAGTTGAAGCTAGAAAGGGGATAGAGTATTGAGCAAGGCAACTGGACAAGAAGTCAATTATGGCCGGTTCAGGCAATAATTCTTGATTTGAACGCAATCTGCTTGGAGACTCAAAAGGATCTCTGATACCGCGCTGCCATTATTCAGAAGACCCTTCTGTGATCCTATCAAGTTTTTCTTTTACGAAATTACTCATCAAACGTGCGCTGCATTTCTCGAAGGATAAAGATTAAGGATTACACTGGAAAGAGATTTCAAAAGTGACGCAAATGGTGTTAGAATCTTTAGTGATAGAGAAGCACCACGAAACGCGCTTGATGTTCAAACCAACGCTCGAACTTATTATTGTGAGAATGAGGGATGAATACCTTGTCTGCATATGATTTAAAAAGGTCTTACCTTGACCTTATTGATGAAGCGGTCATATTCGTTGATGAATTTGGGAAGATCACCTTTCAAAACTCTGCTTCGCAACGGCACTTTGGAGATGTAGTTGGAAGGATTTATGGAACTCTTTTTGGTTCTAACGATATCTGCGTAGATGATAATGGAGGAATCTGGAGCGTTCTCTCTCACCACGACAATAACGAACAAGGCGAAGTGAAGATTCTGAAAAAAGCAAAGAAGGTATATCTTGATCCAACGGTCACAGAAGTAAGGACAAATACAATTCCCTCATACAGCAAAGCAATCCCAAGAAAAGGTTTTTCGCAGTTCTCAAGTAGGAATTATTCTCAGGACGGTGAGAATTATCGAAGCACAGTTTGCAAAAAGATTTTTGAAGAACAGACTTCAGGTATTGCAATCTTCTCTTTTGACAGAACTTGTGAGACAATAGTCCCGGTTTTGAAGAACCTTGCTTTCGAAACAGACCGTCTTGCACGCCTTCTGGTACTGGAAGGCATTCCGCTTGGCAGACCCATTAGCAAAGCCGATTACCTTTTCCTTGGGGCGTTGAGAAGGGTTGCAAAAACGGGAAGAGAAGAGACTATATCGCTTTCGGAAGGGAAATACTTCGAAGAAGTTCTGATTAGGCTTCTTTCAGACCGGCAGCTGGTCAGTATCCACAGAGAGAAGACGACGGAAGCTAGAGCAATAGCGGAGCTTCACACTGCAAAGTGCATCCTAGATTCATCTAGTGAGGCCGTACTCTCGACTGACGAACAGGGCAGGATAATCTTCATTAGTAAATCTGCCGAGAAGCTTTTTGGAAGAAGGAGAGAGCAATTACTCGGTGAAAAAGCGTTCAGATTCATAAGGGACTCAGGAGATCAAATCAGAGAGATTCCCTTTCTCAAATCAAGTATTGGCGAAAAACGGCTTCTAAGTATTCATAAAGAAGATGGCTCTACCTTGCAAGTCTCGGCTCTCGTGAGAACGATAAGAGATTCCCGCGAAGGGGCAGACACAGCGCTCGTCATCTATTCATTTGCTGATCACGAAGATCAGAATTTGATTCCGGAGTCTGCGGAAAGAACTATCAAGAGCTTAATTGAGACACTTTCAACAGTGGTAGAGGTAAGGGATCCCTACACGGCCGGTCATCAGAGGCGGGTCAGCAAACTTGCTACTGCAATTGCCATTGAAATGGGGCTCAGCCCAGATCGACTGGACTCGGTCAGAGAAGGTGCTCTTCTGCACGACATCGGGAAGATCTCCGTGCCAACAGAAATTCTGAGCAAGCCGGGCAGATTGACGGAGAATGAATGGTCCCTTATTCAGAACCACAGTGAAGCCGGTTTCAGGATGCTTGAGAGAATTGAGTTACCGTGGCCAATATCAAGCATCGTACGTCAACATCACGAAAGACTGGACGGCTCAGGATATCCCCAGGGATTGAAAGGAAGAGAGATCCCATTTGAGACCAGAATAGTTTCGGTCGCGGACGTATTTGAAGCGATCGTCTCTCACAGACCCTACAGGCCAGCTCATGAAAGACTTGCCGCAATCACTGAGTTGACGCAGGGAGCGGGCAGGATTTATGACGCAGATGTAGTGGATTGTTGCCTTTCTCTAGTCAACAAAGGCTTTTCCCTTGACTGATTTTTCAGAAGTGAGCGATGAGCTTTGCTTTATTCAACCAGAAGCTCCGGTAAACCTCAAATGAATTCAGATTCAGCCGAAAGAGACATCATACCGATTTCTTCGTTTCTGTGGTTTTTCCAACACTCTTCTTGCGATATTTACGACAGACCTTAACTGAAGCTCAAAACATTTAATGCAGAAGTCATTTCCTGAACCAACCTTTCTTGTGCACCAGAAACAACATGATCGATGCCACAACTCCCATTATGACGAGAACTACAGGATATGCCCACTTGAGAGCCAGTTCTGGCATGAAATGGAAATTCATTCCGTATAGACTCGCAATAAAAGAGAGAGGGATGAAAATCGTCGATATGATAGTCAACACTTTCATGATTTCGTTCAACCTGTTGCTTGTAGAAGAAAGATAAAGGCTCATAAGCTCTGACGCGAGGTCTCGACTCAGATCTAGCATATCAATTGACTGCATCACATGGTCGTAGACATCTCGGAAGTAAAGCATAGTCCGACTTCCGAAGTACAGACTTCCATCTCTAGCAATGCGCCCAATTGCTTCTCTAGTAGGCCATAACAACCTTTTCAAGTGAGCCAGTCTGTGCTTGATGAAGTAAAGCTCTTTAAGACTCTCTTTTGCCATCGTTTCCACCAACTGATCTTCAAGGTTTTCGAGTTCATTTCCGAGATTCTGCAACACCGGAAAGTAATTATCGACGATTGTATCGACTATTGCGTAAGCTGTGTAATCGTTGTTCATTTGTCTTATCTGGGCCTTCCTTCGAATCCTATTCCTAACAGGATCAAGAACGTCTCCGTATCTTTCTTGGAATGTAAGTACGAAAGTTTCGCCTAGGAAGAGACTCACCTGCTCCGAAATCAGATTGTTATCTTCCATCCTCAGCATGGGAAGGCATAGAAAGACACAGTTATCATACTCTTCAACTTTGGGGATCTGCGGGACGTTCGTTATATCTTCAAGTGCAAGCGGATGAAGAGAAAAAATGTCACCAAGCTTTCGAATAGTAGACTCATCTCCCAATCCCTGTACATCGATCCAGTGAATCTTCTCTTTCTCTAAGACAACGGACTGAAGCCCGGTCAAATCATCAACAATCTCTTCTCTCAATGAATTCGAATCAAATTCGATAAGTCTTATTCTTGGGAAAGGCGATTCTTCATCTATACTTAGAGTTCCCGGAACTGAACCCAATGGGGGTTTCCTCTTACTGAAGAGACCTTTCTGATTCATTGCATACCTCCTTGATGACAGAAATATCCACTCATTGCAAAGAGTTATTACCCTTTGATTCTAGCACTGACTGTCTGAATTAATTTCTTACAAGCCGTCTAAGTCTACCAAAAAAGAGACAAGAAAAGAAGTTCCTTTATCTTCTGCTGTAGGAGTATATTTGATGGTAGGCAGAAACCAAGATTCAGTACTTGCCTTTCAAACCAAGTGAGGTGAATTGCTTTGAAAGTCTTGAGTGTCTTTGGTGCAATTCTAGTTCTGACTTTGGCATCAGCTTCCTTTGCCTGTACTACTCTTATTGTGACAAAGGGTGCGAGTGTCGATGGATCTATGATTGTTGCTCATTCAGACGACAACGACCTTGCCGATCAAAGAATCGTCTACGTGCCTGCTAGAGACCATGAACCAGGCTCGTTCAGACCTGTATACTGCACTGCAGTCGCAATTGGGGAGTTTCCTCAGTACAACAGCTTCATCTATCCGCGAATTGTATCTGCAAGAGCATCGGCCTATGATACACCGCAATATCCTCCGTCGATTCCTATCGGAATGATTCCCCAAGTATTACATACTTATGCTTACTTTGACGGATCATACGGAATCATGAACGAACATCAGTTGATGTTCGGAGAATGCACTGATGGAGCAAAGATACAGATCGGACCTGAGCCAGGCAGAAGGATATTCTATTCCTCTGAGCTTTCTCGCGTTGCTCTCGAGCGTTGCAAAACTGCACGTGAAGCAGTTGACCTGATTGGTTTCCTCATTGAAGAATATGGCTACTACGGCACAGGAGAGACCCTTCCGGTTGCTGACCCAAACGAAGCTTGGATTATCGAGATGGCTCCTTCGCCTGAGGGCACTGGAGGATTATGGGTAGCAAAGAGAGTTCCCGACGGAGAGGTTTTTGTAGCCGCTAATCAGTTTCGAATAAGGGAAATCGATCCTGAAGATCCCGATATCCTCTTCGGGAAAACTCTTCACAAGATTGCTGAGAAACACGGCTGGTGGAACCCAGAAGAGGGGCTTCTTGATTGGCTGAGGACTGTTAGTCTAGGCGAGTACAACCATCCCTATTACTCTTTGAGAAGAGTGTGGCGCTTGTTCTCTCTGATTGCTCCCAGCATGAACTTCTCCCCGTGGGTTGAGGATGGATTCACAAGAGAGTATCCCTTCTCTGTGAAACCCGACAAGAAGCTTTCTGCAAGAGATGTAATGAACCTTTACAGAGATCACTATGAAGGAACGGAGTTCGACCTCACAAAAGGAATTGCCGCCGGCCCATTTGGTAATCCTGACAGATTCTATGGTCCATATGATGGCCAGGGAGATGTAGGGGATCCCTCCCGTGAACTTGACGGAGCTTGGGAAAGACCCGTATCGGTTACGTATTGCGGTTATACTTTCGTTTGCCAGGGAAGGGACTGGCTTCCCGATCCAATAGGAGGGTTGATGTGGATAGGGCTCGACAAGCCCGCAGACACTTGTTTCATTCCATTCTACGCAGGGGTGAATGCTCTTCCTGATTCTTTGGAAGTGTGCGACACTTCGGAGTTCAGTAGGAACAGTGCGTGGTGGGCATTCAACTTCGTTTCGAACTGGGCTTCTATGAAATACAGTTACATGCACGAGGATATCAGATTAATGCAAGAAAAATACGAGACTCTTTCTCTTTGTCGTCTTCAAGAAGTTGAGGCATATGTTGCCGCTATGACTTCCAACGGTCCGCAAGAGGTTTCAGAGTATTTGACGAAGTTCTGCGCAAGAAACTCCGAAGAGATCATCAGGGCATGGTGGGATTTTTCGGAATACTTGATAGTAAGATACAACGATGGGTTCATAAGCGAAAAACGGAACATGGCTCAACCTGTTGGGTATCCACAAGAATGGCTGGATCAGACCAATTGGCCTGAAGGGCCAACTTCCTACGACAGGAAATGAAACTTACCACCCCTCCGAACTATTCTGTTCCCTCTCTTGGAGGGGTGTATTTCACACCTATGTTCCATGCCTTACCGAGATGCATACCTATGGACCAATATGAATTGTCATATACTGAAAAGACAACCGGACTGATCTTCTTGATATCCGGGAGTCCATCAACCATACATGACTCGGCGCAGTATGTCTGAACAACTTCACCTACAAAAGTTACATGCATTCCACCGAACTCGAAACTCTCGATAAGTTTGCATTCCATATTGAGTGGTGCTTCACTGATCATCGGAACTCCCACGGTTTCCCCCATGAAAGTATTGAATAGCTCCGACTTGTCGGTTGTCTTTCCGGAGTAGATCCCCATATAATCCACCCCTCTAAGCATATCAAGAGAGGGCACATTTACACTAAAGTATCCAGATTCTTCAATATTATTGCAACTCAATCTAGTCTTCGCCAAAGAAATCTGAAGCATCGGCGGCTGAACTTCCACTACCCCACAAAACGCGACAGTCGTATAATTAGGTCTTTCTTCATTCATCGTACCTATCACTACAAGAGGCATTGGGTACAGGTATATTCCCGGTCCAATTCTGTCCTTCAACTACACTCACCGTTCCTTCGTCAGAAGATAACACTGCAAACAACCTATCACCAAATGCGGGAAATCTGCTATCAATCCATTCTACTCGATTGCACCTCCGAAAAGCAAGTAGCCGATATGCATCACAAATAATCTACTTGAAAAGGGTAACGTTGCATCAAAAATGAAACTATTCGAAAGGTAAGGATGAAGGGGATAATCTTCGCGAATGCCAAGTTGAAAGAGGTAGGGGCGAAGATGAAGAGAATAGACATGACTGGATTGATTGAGAAATACTCAGAGAAGTACAGGAAGGCTGGAAAGAAGGAGAAGAGTAGAATCCTTGACGAATTTATTGAATTAACTGAGTACAACCGGAGCTATGCATCACTCGATATGTATCAAAAGCCGGCTTTGCATGAGAAGAAAATTGAAATAGAACAAGACCTTCAGATGATGTGATGAATCTCTTAAACCGAAACTGTACATAGTTTTGCCAGAATGTATAATTAACTGAGGAGAAAGACAAGGAGGCGATTGTGTGGGAAACATATATGATGATGTTATCTGGGTCGACTTTGATACTCTTGAAACTTTTATGAAAGATGTCTTTGTTGGCGTTGGAGTTCCGGAAGAAGATGCCGGAATCTGTGCTAATGTTCTTATTGCATCGGACAAGAGAGGTATCGATTCACACGGCGTAGGTAGATTGAAGCCTATATATGTCGATCGAATCAGGGATGGAGTTCAGAATCCAGTAACAGACTTCGAGATCGTTAGAGAAAGTCCCACTACGGCTGTAGTAGATGGGCACAATGGAATGGGGCATGTGATTGCTTATCGATCCATGAAGCTTGCTATCGAAAAGGCAAAAGCTTATGGAATGGGCATGGTTGCAGCGCGCAATTCAACGCACTACGGGATAGCCGGCTATTATTCAATGATGGCAATCAATGAGGGCATGATTGGAATAACCGGCACAAATGCTCGTCCGTCAATTGCTCCAACCTTCGGGGTAGAAAACATGCTAGGAACAAATCCGCTGACCTTCGGAATACCCACAGACGAAGAGTTTCCTTTCGTCCTTGATTGTGCAACGTCTGTGGCTCAAAGGGGAAAGATAGAGGTCTATGCGCGTGCAGGAAAGGAGATTCCTGAAGGGTGGGTTATTGGTTTCGACGGTAAACCGAGGACGGACACTCAGGAAATCCTTATTGACCTGACAAAGGGAAAGGCAGCCTTAACCCCTCTAGGAGGAATAGGTGAGGAGACAGGAGGATACAAGGGATATGGCTACGCAACTGTCGTTGAGATTTTATCTGCGGCACTGCAAGCGGGCAGTTTCTTGAAGATGTTATCAGGATTTGGACCAGCTCAGGAAAAGCAACCCATCCCAATCGGTCACTTCTTCATTGCGATCAACATCGAACCATTCAGTCCAATAGCAGAGTTCAAGAAGACGGCAGGCGATATTCTTAGAGAGCTAAGGGCATCAAGGAAGGCTCCCAATCAAGAACGAATCTATACTGCCGGAGAAAAGGAATACATTGCATGGCAATCGAGAAAAGATAAAGGGGCCCCTTTGAATGCGGTTCTAAGAAAGCAGCTAGTACAGCTTCGTGATGAATTGGGGCTATATGAGTATAAGTTTAGCTGGGAATAATACAATTACCGGGAGGTGAAATGTCCTTTCTGGGACTCATTTCATGAAAATCGGAGTAGTTGGATTTGGTGCGGCATCAATAGGGTTCATAAGCGAGATACTGGGTGAAAACCATGAGATTCATATCCTGGAACGTTCCAAAGACATTTTCGGTTCAAGCATAAGTGGTATCAGGTCCGACGGTAAGATTTTCGTTTCCGATACCATGGGCGGCGACATGGAAATACCTGTTTCTGTTCAAAAAGAAGTAGTTGATTACTATTTGGGGAAATTGGACTCAGACGACAGCCTCCAAGTCAAGACCGGTATCTCTTTTGATAGAAAGTCGCGTTTCTTTAATCTCTTCTATGAGAAAGGTTTTGAGCCCGTTAACTCGAAATTCTGGCACATAGGTACGGATAAACTCGGTTCAGTATTGACAAGGATCTTCGATGAGTTTTCGAATAGAAAGAACATTCACTTCCATTTTGACTCCAGAGTCGACGGAATAAATATCGAAGACTCCAAGATAGTTCTTCAAGGAGAGAGATTTGAGGCCGAGTTTGATTACGTGGTTATTGCAGTAGGAAGGAGTGGTCATGCTCTGATAAAAAAAGTTACCGCTCGATATCCTGAGATCGTTGCGTCCAGTAATACTGTGGATATTGGAGTGAGATTCGAGCTGCCTGATCATGTAGTGGAAGAGATCAACAACGAAATGTACGAGTTCAAAGTCAGATTGAAGACCAAAACAGGCTACACTGTAAGAACCTTCTGTAACAACCCCTCGGGAAAGGTTGTGCTAGAGAATTACGAGGACTTCGTAACGGTTAACGGTCATTCAAATTCTGATGGAAGCTCCGAAAACACGAACTTCGCCATTCTATGTACAACACGGTTCACGGAACCTTTTCACGATCCGATTGGTTATGGCTCATATATAAGTAGGCTAAGCAACATTCTTGCCGGAGGTAGGAAAGTCATTTCGCAGACTTATGAAGACTTCATCCAAAGCAAGAGAACCAAGAGGCTGGGAAGAGTCAAGCCTACATTGCCCGAAAGAGATTTCATTCTTGGCGACATCAACCTAGTCTTGCCAAGGAGAATTTCCGTTTCCATCACTGAGTTTATTGAGAAACTGAGCGAGGTTATTCCCGGTATCTCTTATCCTGACAATCTGATGTATGCTGTTGAGGTCAAGTTCTACTCAAATAAGATAGACAACGGCAGATACAGCAATTTGAAGTTCATCGGTGACTGCAGCGGACACACTAGATCGATAACCTATGCCACAGGTCACGGGAGACTACTGGGTTCTTCCCTCAAATAAGGAGGTTTTGAGGCGCGGTTTGCTTCCACCACAGTAAGTTACTTCCGAAGACGATCAACTCGACTGTGCTTGCGATTTGTTTCAGCACCAAATTTAGTGTAGTTGAGTCAGAAGCAAAGAATGAGCCTTCTTTCGTTGTACCAAAGATCGCTTCTTTCTCTATTGTTATTTGCTTTTTGAAAGTGATTGCGACTCTTGAAAGGCTAACCGCTTGACTGAGAAATCGATGCCGGTAAAGCATTTGCAACTATTCCGCAACTGAAAATATACATATTTCCTGAACTACTTGTCTCATCGAAAGGTCTCAAAGTTGAAAAGCCGAGATGAAAGATTGTTCTGTTACGTGAAAGACGGCAACGCCAGAGCAAAGCACACCAACACCCTTTTAAGTGCGACTTCTCCTCATAGCACCCGATAATGTATGTAAGATCAACCGGAAGGGTCCGATCAAAGATCGGGCCTTTACTTTAAAAGGGAGGGATAGCTCTTGAAGGTGATAAACTCCATAGTCTTCTTTGGAACAAGTAATCTCGGCTCTGCGAGAACATTCTATAAAGACCTAATCGGTCTGGACTTGTTTAAAGATCAGGGGAAATGCTTGATCTTTTCGACCCCGGGAGGCGGCATGCTCGGGTTCTGCAATCATCTTCATGATCGTTCCAGAGAAGACGATCCGATAATAACGTTATTGACCGACAATGTTGATGAATTTCACAGGAAATTGATCAGTGCTGGAGTAGTTTGCACCGACCCGATAGTTAATGAGGAGTTCAATATCTATCACTTCTTCACAAGCGATCCGGACGGCCATCGATTAGAGATTCAGAGATTTCTTGAAGAATAGTCCAAGCTGTTTCTTATCGGTCATGAATGGTAGAATTGTTTGAGAACTCCAGACAGGGTGATAGATTTGAGAAAAGTTACACTCTTTGTTATTTTGCTTTGTTCTCTCATTTCGATTGGTATAGAGTACTTGCCTGATGGCAAGGCATTCAGCGTTACTTCAGTTGCTGTCAGTTCCGACGGAGAGAAGTTGGTTTCGGGTTATATCGATAATACGGTCAAAGTTTGGAGTCTTCTAGATGGAAGGCTCTTAAACAACCTCTTACTGAACAGCGCTTGGGTTACTTCAGTAGCCGTTTCGCCTGACGGAAAGATGGGAATTGCCGGTTATGATGATGGGATGATCATCGTATGGGATCTCAAGACTGGGAATAAGATCAAAGTCCTTAGCAGTCATACAAGTGCTGTGAATGACTTGATAGTAACAGATGATAGTAAAACACTATATTCATGCAGTTCTGATGCAACGGTGAAAGTTTGGTCGCTTTCTTCTCTCTCTTTCATAAGGACTCTAAGGGGCCACTCTGGACCGGTGCACTCGATAGTCGATTGGCCCGAACAGAATCGTCTTTACTCCGCTTCAGAGGATGGGACCCTAAGAATCTGGGATACTTCAACAGGTCAACAAGTAAAGGTTATCAGAGCCGAGGTTGGATCTCTCACTGCTGTCTCCATGGATCGGGAGAGGACGATTCTAATTCTGGGCTCCGAAGCCGGTCACTTGAAATCCTACGATGTAAAAACGTGGTCTCCACTTAAGACTTCAAGAGCCCACAACGCGCGAGTCACCAAGATACTAGTCGAAGATGCTGTGGTCTACACGGCTTCTTGTGACAGAACGATAAAACTTCTTTCTCTTCCGTCACTCAGCCTGGTAAATATGATTACGGGTCATAACTGGGACGTAACGGAGATTGTTCTGTCGAGTGATGGATATGCCCTATATTCTTCTTCCACAGACGGGACTATTAAGATATGGGATATCGAAAAAGGCTCAGCAATAGGGACTCTTATAGGCTTTGGAGACGGAGAGTATTTCTCTTACAATGCTCTTGGAAATTGGGTTTCTTCTTCAAAGGCACTTGATCGAGTAAGCACAAATGAAGGAGCAAAACCATCGGAAGTAGCAAAGGAGATCAACTCGCTTCTTCTCCAACTTGACAAATTGCCAAAGATTTACGGCCCTTCGATTCAGAACATCACCATAGAGGAAGCCTTTGTCGGTTTTTCTGTCTCTCAATCCGTGACGCAAGTGACAGTAAATGGAGAACAAGTCGTAATTGGAGCGGACAGGGAAGTTGTCTTTGAGCCAGATGGCGCCGGTGACTATATTATAAGAGCTTACGATAGTTCGGGGCTCTATGACGAAAGAACTCTTACGGTGCGCTTTGAAGAGGTAGTAATGTACGTTGTCAAAGATATCGGAGTTTATCAAAGGGGTGACAGGGTTATCATAGATGATTCAAGAGAGACAGCCTTCCTAGTGAACGGCGAGTGGCTAGACAAGGACTCATTCTCCAGATCTGCTCCGGACGTTGAACCTCCCCTAATAGAAGGTGAAGGAGTGCAGAGAGTCTCGCTAGGGGAAACCAAGTATCTTGAGTTTTCCGTTTCGGATAACGCTACCGTAACTACCGTCGAAATCGTCTCACCAGATCTCACAGTCTCAACACTCGAAGTCAATTCTGCTTCAGAAGAAATAAAGACTGAAGTTCAAGGAACGGGTGTTTATACTGTTTATGCTTTTGACTGTGAAGGGAACAAGAGTGCCGCAATCTTTGCTATTGAAGCAGAAGCGAGAAGATTCTGGGTTTCCGAGGATCATGAGAGCCTCAGACAGGGCCAAGAGGTGCAGGCAACTGAAGAAGGCGAGAGTTGCTACTTTGTTACAGGTTTCGGATGGCTAGAGAAGATGTACCTCTCTGTGAATCCAGTTTCAACAGGGTATCCTGATATTTACGGCGATCCAGTCCAGTTTGCCGCTTCCGACAATGAAAGAATACTGACTTTCACGGTCAGAGATGACGTAAATGTGAAAGAGGTTGTCGTTTCTGGAAAGGCTTACCCGGTAAACGAAAGAGAAAGGGAAATGCATATTATTGTAAATGGATACGGAGAATACATTGTTACTGTTAATGACGTTGAAGGGAACTCTACTCAAGAGATTTTCACGCTTATGGCTCCTCCTAAGGATAAGAAAGCTTCGATTACATCCTGGGCTTGGTTAATCCCAATTTTGGCAATAACCATGGGTTTCCTTCTCAAGATTACACACTCCTCAAAGAAGAAGAGACGTAAGGTAAGACTTTGACATGAAAAGGATGCTTTTCATAATTTTGGTAAGCTCTGCTGCCCTGGCAGCCGTTCTTGGTCTCGGGCTGCTGAGACGACAGACACAAGATTTCGAGTTGCTTCAGACTGAAGCAATCAGGATCAAGTTCGGAGAACAGCTTTCGCTTTCACTTACAGATCTCGTGAAAAGTAACGGAAAAAGCCTCTCTTTTTCGGTGGTTGGCGGAAACGGTAAAATAGTTGACGATTTGCTTTTGATTGATTCAAGGCAACTCAACCTCCCCAAAGATAATGTTGAAATCGTTGTTCAATCGGATACCTTAACGGCAGTCATTCCGATTGAAGTCTTAATAGAGAACTCGCTTCAACCACCATTACTAAGAATAGATAACAAGAAGCTTCTTGAAGGCGAAACCCTCGAAATCGACTTGAGAGAGGTCACTATTTCAGAGTCCGGCAATGTGAAATACGAGTTGGTGAGTGGAGTAGGTTTCATAAAGGATTACAAATACAGTTTCACTGCTACATTTACCGAAGCCCCTTCAGCGCATAGAGTAACCATTAAAGCGATAGATGAGTTGAAACAGTGGCATTGTGAAACCTTCAGCATAATCATTTTGGACAAAAATCAATGGCCTTTAGAGCCTTTTTCCCCTTTTCCTGAAGATGGAATCGAAGACTTTTTCAGTGATCTCGTTCTTTCGTGGAAATGTGCTGACCCGGACGGCGACCCTCTGTCGTACGATCTGTTTTTTGGGAGTGCGGAGCTGGAAAAACTGGTCGAGAACGTAACGGAGAACCACTATTCGCTACCCCCTCTTGAAGACGGGGTGAGGTATTTCTGGCAGGTTATCGCAGATGACGGTAAGGGCGGTTCAGTAAAGAGTCCTATCTGGTCATTCTCAACAAAGACAATACCACGCTTATTGTGGAAAAGGATTATGGGTAGCGAATCAAGGGATATCTTCACAAGGGTGAGGTCATTATCCGATGGAAGTTTGATTCTAGCAGGATCATCGGAAAGTTTCACACTAACTAATGCAACACCCGGCAGCCCTTCAAGAGATGGGTGGATTGTGCGACTAGATGGAAATGGGTACCTTGCCTGGCAGAAGAGATTCGATCTGGGTTGGACTGAGTTCAGTGATGTAATCGCTACTTCTGACGGCGGGTTTCTTGTTTCAGGTAGAGTGCATGGATCATCGGGAATGAAAATCGGAGAATCATCTACTCTAATTGCGATCAAACTTGACAGATTTGCCAATGAGAGTTGGAGGTTCCAGATCCACGGACCATTATGTGAAGCTGCTTCGGTGATAGAGTCTGAAGATGGATACTTTCTTTTGGGAACTAAGTCTTCACTTGATGGTATCAAAAGCGATGTGGTGCTCTTGAAGCTAGATAACTTTGGAAAAGAGGTTTGGCGGAAATCGTTTGGTGGCAGCTCTTTCGATAGGGCAGTAGCTTTTGATCTTGATCCTAACGGTGACATTGTTATTGTTGCAGAGACCACATCAGATGACGGAGACGCAGAGGGAAATTCAGGGAGTAAACTGACAGTTAATGGAATCACTATAGAATTCTCATCAACTCTTGTCCTGAAGGTTTCAAGAGAAGGAAACCTGATTTGGTCACGCGTGCTGGCAGAAGAAACCGAGGTTTCTCCTTCTTCTGTGAAGGTAGACCTTTCTGGCGACATCTTTATCAGTGGCTCTACTAACTCCACTAATGGGACCTTCTCTCACAGGCAGAGTCCAGATTATGATGGTTATGTTGTTAGGCTCTCAACCGAAGGAGAAGTCCTGTGGGCAAAAACATTCGGTGGTGACGGCAACGATGTAATAAGGGATTTCTATTTGACACCTTCCGGAGGAGTTCAGGCGGTGGGTTTCTCTGAGTCGAATGTCAGTTCGAATAGTCATGAGAGTTCATCGTTGAGAAAGACCGGGTTAACCCACAGCGATTTCTGGATTCTGCAGCTTGATAACAATGGAAGACTGCTTTGGCAAAGCTTCCTGGGCGGAGACATGGAAGATGTGGGTCTTTCGATCGCGAGTTGCGGCGATGGATTCGCTGTAGCGGGTTATTCGGCTTCCAATGATGGCGATGTGGGTTCCAATAAAGGAGAGTTTGATGCGGTTGTTTTCTATCTCCACTGATCAACAATAGAAGCTCCACTTCAGATTTTTCCTCTTTGCGATAAACGCGGCTGAAAAGCAATTGCTCAAGAGGGAATCCGAGCTTTCTCCATCTGCTGGGAACTGACAGACTCCTATCAACACCGAGGGCAATATCTCTGTATCGCCTATGAAAACAGGTCTCTCAAGACTTGAAACAAGTGAAGACACCATCGAAGAAACAGTGTACCTTTCACTGGAATCCATTGCGATTATGAAAACATCCTCCATAATTCTGAAGAGCCTTTCTTCAGATGATTCTTTGGCGAGCCTCCGGCTGAATCTGTGCAAAAACCCATCCGACGTCTTCTTTCCAAACATCGCAGTGATTTCTTTTATCCCAGAGAGGAAGATACAGATCACATGGAATGAGAAGCCTTCTTGTTTCGAAAGAAAAATCCTTTCGGTCAGGAAGGAATGCATGGAGCTCTCGTTTCCAAATCCCGAGAGTGGATCGGAAAAGGCCATATCTTTCAGCGCATTCATAAGACAACTGGATTCGTTGTCATCCCTAATGGAAATCAAGTAAGACAGCTCTTCCGATATACCCAAAGAAGAGATGCTAATTGTCAATGAAAAACCTCCACGATGGCCTTTATCTTCTAGCGAGAAGTACTCATAGGCTTCATGACCGTCCATAACTGCTCTGAATCTGCTGGTTGCCGGGCCATCCAGCAGAGAAAGAAAGCTTTGAAAATCGAATTCATCATTTCTTATGAAACTCATTTCACAGTAGTAAGCGGCAACTAGCCCTTCCCACCTTGTGTTTTTAACGACAATCTTACCCTTGATGGAAAGAATTGCCGAAGGTTCAGGGACTCCGCCAAGCAGACGTTCTGCGATCATCAAACTCTCATCTGCTTTCCTCTCTTTATTATTCATAAGCCTCCTTAAGCGCCCAGCTCAAACCAATTTTATCGGATGCAATCCCATGCCAGCATACAGTTGAAGAACTTCTTTTAGAAGTATAGAATTCACTTATGAAGACGATGATGCATTTCAGATTGGGTGAACTGAGCGATGCGGATTTCATTGCTCCGCTCATTTACGACACAGATCCCTCTCACTTCGAAAAGGCTTTTGGGAAAAGAGCTATAGATGGGATTGTGTGTCTTGCTTCAATGAATAGCCCGATAAACCACAGCCACATAACACTTTGTGCAATTAATGAGGAACCAGTTGCAATATTTGCTCTTTACTCTCCAGAAACAATGAATGAATTGGTTTCTGAAAAACCTGAGCTTAGGAATTTTCCTTTTGGTCCTTTCGGATTAAGACTATTCAAAGAGTATCGAGTCTTACAGAAAGCTATGAGCATGAGCATTCGTGCTTGTCAGAAATATCTGGGTATGATCTCCGTCAAAAGAGAATTCCGAAGTATGGGTTATGGGCGTGTGATTCTTGATTCTCTTGACAAAACAGGGTTTGAGGTTGTCCTTGATGTGTCTCGAAGAAACAGAAAGGCATTGTCTATATACGCTAAATGTGGTTTCAGGCCGGAAACCGAATTGCCTCCTGATTATCCACTAGAGAACAGTGTTCGGCTTAAAAGACCTAGTCTATCGATTCGCTAATCTAGCGCGTCATAACCTGTGTAGTACTAGAGAGAACACTTACAGTAAAAACAGCAACTTTCTAAGCACCTCATAATAGTTCTTTTCTTCGAAGGCTAGAGTTCTGTCATCTCTTTTGCTGACCCCAGGGAAGAAAGAGAGTTTGTGAGCCACTCTATGGTCAATATAAGCTATCTCCACGTTAAATTCTGCCGGCAATTCCAGAGGAACGGCTTCTTGTTTCCTAACTGCATTGTATACACCTTCCTCAATCAGCTTTAGTGCCTTTTCTGGATGAATGGAGTCGACCGAAGAACCGCTTCCTCTGTTTGTCGGGACCGTAATTATACCCTTCACTGATTCTTCAGCAATCTTTGAGACTCCTTCGTCGCCACTTACGAAGACTACAGGTACTTCATAGTAGGAAGCCGACATTGCGTTAATCAAGAATTCACTCATCAACTCACCGTTGATCTTCAGATAGTATATTTCTCCAGACATGGTATGAGAAAGAGGGTTCATACCCCTCCCGGAAGGCGAATGATATCCAGTAAACACAGCAGCTCCAAAACCCTCGTTTATGCCCTGCATCATCATCAAAGGATCTCTCGCCCATCCTCTAATAATCCGAACCTCTGAAGGCAGAGCAGAAGGATCGATGTTTCTCGCACTTCCGTGGGCATCTCTCACAACAATTTCCGAAGCTCCTGCCTTCAACGCCCCTTGTACCGCCGCCCTCACTTCAGCAGTCATCTGCTTGCTGAAGTATTCGTAGTCTTTGTGACCCTTTTTTGCTTCATCCCAGTCAACAATTCCAGCTGTTCCTTCAATATCGGCACTTATGTACACTTTCACAGTCGTTCCTCCTCGATTGACTTGTATAATATTCTCTTCAGTTGACCTTCAATGTTATCAAAAGCGCTCTTCATAACGCAGACCTCTCATAGTTTCTTTGCTCTTCCATATAGAAACAAAAGTAAGAGTCTGCATTTGCCTCAACGGGTTGAGAGGAGACTTAAAGCAACAAAAATATGAATAACCGAGCCCGATTCGCAGTCATCGGTATCAGCGCAAGTGAAAAAACGCTCACCTAATCATCGCATTCCTAGAGAGGTCATACAAGTCTTCAAGGTCTACTCGTATTAGCAGATCGAAAAAACCTTCTCTGGAACGAAGTTTTCAATAGCTTTGCAGATGCCACTCACTTCCTTCGAGTGAGATGATCATATTCACACTCATCAACTGCTTCCTTGGCAAGCTTATCCGCAATCTCGTTGAATGTGTTTCCGGTATGCGCCTTTACCTTCTCCCATTCGATTAGTATTCTATTCGACATATCGCGGGCAAGTTCTGAATACCTTCTCGTAAGATCGTTTTTCGCTTCCCATTCTCCTGTTAGCCAGCTTCTCAATCCTTCATAATCGTAATGAATAGTCGCCTTCTTGTAGCTCCTTTTCAGGCAGTAGGACAATCCTTCTATTACTGCTTCGATCTCTCCCACTACATTCCTCATTTCCGGGTTCTTCTTGGCACACCCCTTCATCTTCTTTTCAATTCGACCTTCAGTAACTACTACCACTCCGTATCCCGCAATGTTATCCTTGAAGCTCCCGTCAACAAAGACATGAGTTCCTTCATAGACTCTGCCATTGTATTCTTCCCAAAGAAACAGCAGTCGCTCCGCTAGTTCTTCCGGAAAACTTGAGGGCATAATCAGACGGATGTTACCTGACCGGTTAGTGTAAAGCTTGAAACCCTTGCCATTCTTCAATTCCACAAAGTACTCTCCAAGAGTACCCGTGGAATAGTT
Organism: Mesotoga sp. UBA5557; assembly: GCF_002425715.1. NCBI lineage: Bacteria > Thermotogati > Thermotogota > Thermotogae > Kosmotogales > Kosmotogaceae > Mesotoga > Mesotoga sp. UBA5557. The sequence goes on along the minus strand of NZ_DIMV01000073.1, from coordinate 81,290 downwards.
CAGTCCCTCATTCTTCAGAAACTCTGCAAATCCAGAAGCAGCAACTTTCAAATTGGCAGTCCACTTCCCAATTCTCATACTCTGTACAGCGCCTCGATAAAATCCAGAAAGAGTAGCGTAGAGTAGCCTCCGATTGCAATAAATGGGCCAAACGGAAGTTGAGCCTTTCTATCAAAGCGCCTTCCTTTTGCTGCAGCTGTAACTGCATAGACTATGAGAGCAGAGAAAGAAGCTATCATAATCGTGTAGAGAGATCCAATTATACCCGTTCCCAACGAAAGTGCAGCAAGTAACTCAACATCTCCGAAGCCAAAACTGTCCTTCCTGACGTGATTTGCAATAAGAAAGAATGCAACCATTGCACCTGTGACAAGAAGAGCGTGCAATATGTTCTCAGGGAACCTTCCTTCTATTGTTGACCAAGCGAAGGCACCGATTCCTACCATGATTACTCCCAAATCAGGAATCATATAATGATCTAGATCAATGAAAGAAGAGACAATCAGCCCCGTGGTCAAAACAGACAAGGCCGTTGCCATCGTAAGAGAGAAAACCAAAGCATTTATCGCATAGAGGGATGCTGTAAGAAGCTCAACAATGGGGTATCTTATAGAAATAGGTTTACCGCAGTACCTACATCTTCCCCCCAATAGAATATAGCTGATCAAAGGAATATTGTCTTTCCATGAGAGCTCATGTTTGCAGCCAGGGCAGATACTTCTTCTTGGTCTTACTATAGAGTATTCTTTGGAAGGAATCCTGAATATCAGAGCATTGGAGAAGCTCCCAAATATGAGCCCAAACACGAAAAATGCAGGAACTCTCAGAACTAGATTATTCCACACCGTCTTCTCTCTTCCTCAGTAAGATATTCGTCAAAAAGCTCCTTCTTTCCGTAGTAATACCATACCTGTTCACTTTCAAAGCCCTCAAGAAGGCGCTTTGCTTCAGAACACTTCCCTTTCTTCATGAAAGTAACCACAAGAAGCATCTTAAGTTCCGGCCTGTCGGGGTCATCATTCAGAAACTTCTTCGCAGATTCTTCGACTATGTCGAAATTCGAGTGTTTGAACTGTACCTTTGCCCAAGGCTCCATATCATTTATGTAGACTGGTCTTGCGCTAAGTACTTCTTCTTCCATCTTCTTCCTCATTTCGCTATTGCCCATTTTACCGTAAAGCTCTGCCATTTCTACTTTTGTAAGAATGCTGTCAGGATCTCTTTCAGAAAGGCTCTTGAGAACGTTCAAGGCTTCCTCCATGCGACCCGCATTTATGTAAGCATCGGTGAGCATGAAATATGTGACGAGGTGATCTGGCGACGAAGCGATTTCCTTCTCCCAGTACGCCGCAGCCTCATTGAACTCCCCTCTGTTATAAAAGGTTTGACCTAGAAAAGAGTACGCTGTAACTAATGAGGGGTCAATCTTCAAGGCTCGCTGCAGCCAGTTGATGCCTTCATCTTCGTTTCCAGATTCAAGAAAGATCGTTCCTTTGAGCTCGCAAACGGTTGCTTTGTCCACACTTGCTTCCAAAAGCATATCTAGAAACTGCTGAGCGCTTTCGTAATCGCCTCTATCTGCAATTGCTAGCACCTTGTCCTGAAAACCAGAGAATGTACCCCTGGGAAATGATTTTATTGTCAGGTCGGTCTCCCTGAGGTATTCCTTGAACTCCTCAAACTCGATTGGCGCGTAATTCTCAGGTGCGATTATATCATCGAACAAGTTGGCTAGATTCTTTATGCAAATGAGATCTCCTTCTATCTTGCTACCCTTCAAATCATCAATTGCAAGATAAATGTCTCCGTCGTATATTTGATCAAGAATAGCAATTGAAAACGGCAATGTCTCGGTTATTGCAAAAGTATTTTCCCCATACTTGAGGCGAATAATCTCCATGTGGCACCTCTTCTCTGAGTCTTTTGTAGAAAATATACCACGTTTGATCACTATAAGAGTGACTTTCTGAACATCAAGCATCTCTTGGTTGAAGTGAAAAGTAATGAGATAATACTTGTGAATGTCTTAATAGAACTTAAGGAGGCGCAATATGGGAAATGAAGAGTTGGCTATTTTGAAGTATGCTTTGGCCCGAGAGAGAGAGGGTGCAAAGTTCTATAGAGAAAGAGCCAGGGAAATTCACGTTCCGGAAGTTAGGGAATTGTTCGCTGAACTGGCGGAAATGGAAATGGATCACGTATCTTTCATCGCCGCAATGTTCGAAGGAGTCTCTAGAGGAGATGAAATCTCTTTCACAGAAATCGAAGATAGGGACACATTCTCTTCGAGGGAGGCTCTTGAGCTGAAAGGCATTTCTGTTGACTCCCTAGCTGGAGACTTATCCGCGCTTAGAATAGCTTATCTTATAGAGAAAGACTTCGAAGACTTCTATAATCAAAAATCAGAGGAATCTTCGAAAGCCGAAATCAAGAGATTATTCAGTACGCTCTCAAAATGGGAACAAAATCACAAGCAGGCTCTTCTCAGTCTCTATGAGTCTCTTATGAAGGAATACTGGAACACCCAAGGATTTGAGCCTCTGTACTAGTTTTTTCTCTTCTTCCCGTTGTGTTCCTTCGTTCTGGACTTGTTTGATGATGCGGTTTTCTTTTTGTTGTTTCTTGATTCCTTCTCTCTTGCTATGCTGAAATCTATCTCCATTGTAGTCTTGTCTGCCCTTATAACTTGAACTCTCAACTGATCACCGATTCTGAAAATCCTCTTACTCTTCCTTCCAACTAGAATGTTCTGGTTTTCTATGAAATCGTAATAATCATCTAGAGTCGAAATATGGATTAGACCTGATATCATCTTCTCCGTAAGCTCTACGAAAATCCCAAACTTCGTGACACCTGTTATAACGCCGTCAAAGGTGTCACCGATTCTGTTAGCGATATACTCGACCTTTTTCATGTCTAGCAAATCCCATTCAGCTTCATTCGCAACTCTCTCTCTCTTAGAAGCCCAAGAAGCAATTTTGGGAAGAACTTCTTCAAGATCCTTTGATTCCTCAATGAGGTCTGTCCCGGAGTTATTCACCAGTTTCTTCAGGAGCCTGTGCACAATTAAATCTGGATATCTTCTTATAGGCGAAGTGAAGTGAGTGTATGCTTCTGAGGCCAGCCCAAAATGCCCGATATTCCTACTGGAATATACCGCTCGCTTCATACCTCTTACAAGAACTCTCTCTATCGAAGTGTGGAGAGGATGATCCTTTGTCTTCTCAAGTATCTGTTGAAGAGCTTTAGGATGAACATTTCTGGGGATTTTTACCTTCATGCCAAGAGCTTCGAGATAGTTCTTCAATTGCATCATCGACTCAGGATCAGGCTCTTCATGAATCCTGTAAACAAATGGTAATCCTCTACTGTTGAAAATCTCGGCCACTGTCTCATTGGCCAGTATCATAAACTCTTCAATAATCCACTCAGAAATCCCGCGGGTTTGAGGCAGGATATCTGCTACTCTGCCTTCTTCATCAAAAATGATCTTGACTTCTCTCGAAGAAATGTCCATGACCGAGCCCCGTTTCTTTCTGAGATCTCTGATTTTCTGAGCCAACTCATGTGATAATCTCAAAGACTCGGCAACAGGCCTAAGCTTTTCCATCGTTTCGGCAGAGGCTTCTCCATTAAGAAATCCATTTACCTCCGAGTAAGTAAGTCTTCTCCTTGAATTGATCACGGAATTCCTAATCTCGGAGGCAACCACCCGTCCTCTCTGATCTACTTCAATCAAAAGAGAAAGAGTCAACCTGTCTTCTTCTGGTCTCAGCGAACAAATATCGTTTGACAACTCAAATGGGAGCATCGGAATAACCGTATCAAGCAAATACACAGACGTTCCTCTTGAATAGGCTTCGGAATCGATCTGCGTCCCTTCGCGAACATAGTATGAGACATCGGCTATGTGAATTCCCAACATATAATTCCCTTCGGAATTCCTTTTGAGAGAAATCGCATCGTCGAAGTCCATCGCATCATCGCCATCGATTGTGAATACCAGTTCACTCCGGAGATCCTCTCTTTCTTTTATCTCTCTCGAGCTAATCTTCCTTGACATCTTAGCGGCCTGAGTCTTAACTTCTTCGGGAAAATATCCGGGCTCCGGCAGACCCTGCTTGTATATGACCGTCAAGAGGTCTACCTCTGGACTTAGCGCATCTCCGAGAACTCGCTCTACTACTCCTTCTGGATTTCTCCCCGGTGACGGATATTTGGTAATTCTCACAAGAACTTTGTCGTCTGGTTTTGCTCCGTTGAATCCTTCTGGTGGAATGTAGAAGTCGCTCTTTATTCGGATGTCATCAGGTACTACGAAGGCCATCATTCCCCTTGTCTTGAAGGTACCTACTACCTTTTCCTTATTCCGTTTTATGACTTTGACTATCTTTCCTTTTCTTATCTCTCTGAATCTGCCGGTTATCTCTACGAAGACAGTGTCTCCATGAATTGAGAAGCCGGTATCCTCCGACGGTATGAAGATATCTTCTCCGTCTTCAATAGTTATAAAGGCTCCCATGTTCCTTCTAGCAAACTCTACTGTCCCTACTACCGTTTTCTCACCAGGAGAGATGTATCTTCCCTTGGAATCCTTAACGATTACCGATGAATCAACCAATTGCTGAAGATATTTCTTGAGCAATGCCCTGCTTTCATTATCGCTTAGCTCTAGCTTGGCAGCAAGACCTCTCAACGTAGTTGGTGAGTATTCCGGAGATGTCACATGTTCTCTCAATGTTTTCAAACTTAGCTTCATAAGCCTCTTCCCTCTCTGTCGTCAGACAAGATTGCGTCACTTCATGTTATAATTATACAGTCTATGCGTCAGCATTATTAGAACTTACAGGAGGTTAGTAATGCGAATTGGGATACTGACTGGCGGCGGGGACTGCCCAGGGTTGAATGCTGTTATTAGAGGAATTGTCAAATCTGCTCCAGAAAGCGTGGAAATAATCGGCTTGATGCACGGTTGGAAAGGGCTGGTCATCGGAGAAAGCATGAAGCTTACCGATAACGATGTTGAAGGAATTCACATCCTCGGCGGTACTATTCTCGGAACATCCAGGACAAACCCCTTTAAGTCGGAAGATATGAGAACCAAGATGGAGGAAAACATTAAGAAGTTGGGACTGGACGCAATTATCGGCATCGGTGGAGACGATACGTTAAGTGTCGCCGCAAAGCTTTCCTCTATGGGATACAAAACGATTGGGGTTCCAAAGACAATTGACAACGACGTTGCAAATACAGATTATACTTTCGGGTATCAGACGGCTGTTAATGTTGGAGCAGATGCTATTGACAGGCTGCATTCAACCGCGAAGTCTCACGGAAGGATAATCATCGTGGAGCTAATGGGGCGCGAAGCAGGATGGGTTACTCTAGAAGCAGGGATGGCTGCCGGGGCTCATCTTATACTTATTCCCGAATACCCGATGACAATAGATGAAATCCTTGACTATGTGAAGAACAGGATGGATCGCTATGGTTATATGATTGTTGCTGTTGCCGAAGGGTTCAAACCAACAGAACTTGAGAACGTTGTGGGCGATGAAAGTAAGATCGATGCTTTCGGGCATATCAAACTGGGAGGAATCGCCCATTATATGGCAAACATCATTTCTGAGAGGACCGGTTACGACACAAGATCAGTAGTTCTTGGACATCTTCTGAGAGGAGGTACTCCAACTGCTTTCGACCGAATTCTCGGAACTAGATATGGAGTTCATGCAATGGAGCTTGTTATGAAAGGTGATTTTGGAAGAATGGTTGCACTTAGGGGCAATGACATTATCTCTATACCTCTTGAGTATGGAATAGCCACGAAGAAGCTTGTGCCTTTTGAATACTACAAGTTGTCTCAGATCTTCTTCGACTGAGGGACAGAGTTGCCAAATTCCGAGCCTGTAAGAGTTGCAAAATATGCGCTGGAGGAATATTTGCAGCAGCGTTCGGTAATTCCTGTGCCCGAATGGGTTTCTGAGGAATTGACTGCCAGAAGGGCCGGATGTTTCGTATCAATCCATACTCGTGACGGCTCGCTTAGAGGGTGCATAGGAACGATATATCCCACCGAAGAAAACGTAGCTCTTGAGATAATAAACAATGCGATTTCAGCATCGACTAGAGATCCTCGGTTCTCACCAATTAGCGTGGGCGAATTGCCATGTCTGGATATATCGGTGGACATTCTGGGACTACCTGAGGAGACAACTGTTGCAGAACTAAATCCAAAGAAGTTTGGGGTTATTGTCACCCTCGGAAACAGAAAGGGTGTCCTTCTACCCGATCTGGAAGGCGTCGAAACTGTTCAGCAGCAGTTGAGAATAGCATTACGTAAAGCAGGTATCAGGGAATCCGAGGACTACAGGATATTCAGGTTCGCGGTTGAAAGGTATTACTGACAACGATAAGAGGTGGTTGTTTTGAAATCGGCCGTGTATTTTGACGAATATGGTGAAGAAGACGCTCTTCAGTGTCTCCTCTGTCCTATGCGTTGTGTAATTAAGCCAAATCAGGTTGGCTTCTGTGGTGTAAGGAAGAACGTTGACGGAATGCTGTATTCGCTGAATTACGGTCAGCTTACTTCGATAGCAATAGATCCAATCGAGAAGAAACCTCTGTACCATTTCTATCCGGGAGAGACAATACTGTCGGTAGGTTCGTGGGGGTGCAATCTTAAGTGCAATTTCTGTCAGAACTGGGAAATCTCCAAAGAGAGACCGAAAACAGTGAAGCGTGTGATGCCTCAGCAGCTGATTCAGATAGCCCTGGAAAGGGAGTCTAGGGGCATCGCATTCACGTATAATGAACCAATAGTCTCTTTCGAGTTCATTCTTGACACCTCGAGAGCGGCGGCAAAGGAAGGAATTTACAGTGTACTTGTTACAAACGGTGTGATTGAAGAGGAGCCAATGGATCTCCTTTCACAGTCGGTTAGAGCAATGAATATCGATTTAAAGGGTTGGAACGATGACTTCTACATTAATGAAATTGGCACAGAGAAGAGAAATGTTCTAAGATCAATAGAGACGGCAAAAAAGGTAGGAACGCATTTGGAATTGACAACATTAATAATTCCTGGTAAGAATGATTCCACTGAAGAAATGAGAGAAGAGGCAAAATGGATTTCAGAGCTTTCGAAAGACATTCCCCTCCATATAAACAGATATCATCCTAGCTACAAAAGTGAAATACCTCCTACTCCGCTTGAATCCTTGACAGTACTTGCAGAAGTAGCGAAGGAATATTTGAGATACGTGTACGTTGGAAATGTGAACCTTCCCGGTCTCTCCGATACTATTTGTCCTCGCTGCGGGAACCTGCTAATCGAGAGAAAAGGTATGCGGAGCTCAGTGGTTGGGATAGATGAAAAAGGAAGGTGCAACAAGTGCCAGGAAGAGATTCCTGTAGTCTCCTGAGAAGCCGAACTGTAGCCTATGCGTTGCTTTTTATCTCTGCGATGGTTCTGCTGATTTTCGTTTTCTTTCGACAGAAACCTGTTGAGTACTACGACAGAACCGAATACCTTCTTGGGACTTATGTTACCATTAGAGTTTCATCCTCGAAAATGTCTCCTGTTGCTCTGGCAGAAGCCGCCTTAAGCGAGATCAAGCGAATTGACGAGAAATTCGGTAGCCGAACCAACGGCATAATTGCCGAGCTAAACAGAAGTGGAGAGCTTCATGACATCGACAAAGAAACAAGTTTCCTTATTAAGTCCGCTCTTGAGATCTCGAGAAACACATCCGGTGCATTCGATCCTACACTTTATTCGCTAACCAGACTGTGGGGTTTTGACGATGAGTCTTCGTTGAGAAGAATTCCTTCAGAAGATGAAATCGAAGCCGCTCTACGTTCCACCGGATTCTCCAGGATCACGTTCGATGAGAAGACAGGATATGTCTCGCTGTCGGACGGTGCAATGATGGATCTTGGAGCGATTGCAAAGGGATACGCAGTAGATATGGCTATTGCGAAGATCAAAGCGCTCGACGAGGGAGCGACTGGCTTCATTGATGCTGGCGGAGATATTGGGGTAATTGGTCCGAAGTACGGAAGCAGGCCGTGGATAATCGGTGTGAGAGATCCGAGAGGGGAGAGTGTCCAAGACGTAATCGAGTATATCTATCTATATGATGGTGCAGTTGCTACTTCTGGGGACTATGAAAGGTTTTTTATGGAAGACAACGTACGTTACCACCACATTCTCGATCCAGAGACTGGATACCCATCCCGCAACGGAGTTATTAGCGCAACCGTTATTGGCAGAAGTGCCATGCTTGCAGATGCATATGCAACTGCCGCCTTTGTGATTGGGATGGAGCCGGGAGTAACATTCTTGCCGAGATTTGGAGCACTCGTTCTTCTCGTAATGGAAGATATGAGTACTTTTAAGTCGCCGGGTTTTGAAGTATATCAGGAGCGATGAAGTTATTCACAAAATACGACTTCGCGCTTGTTGTGTCACTGTTAGCAGTGATTGTGATTCTTTTGTTCCCAAGGGGAACCTCCGCTCATGTAGCTGAGATCTATTTTGAAGGGAATCTGATAAGAACGGTGAACCTTAAGGAAGACCAACGAGTTTATCTTGATGTTGGAATGCTAGTCAAAGTGGAAGGCGGAAGGATCTCAGTTGTGGATTCCGATTGCCCAGAAAAACTATGTGTTTCACAAGGCGCGATAGACAAGCCGAATATACCGATTGTATGCGTTCCAAACAAGATAATCATAAGAATTCCTTCAGGCATAAGCGACATCGATGTGATAACGCAGTGAGGCTTTTTTTCAAAGTGTCTAGGTGAAATCCCTTGTGCAACCGGCAAATTTGTCCGCAGAAAAATTTTGGCGCGGGCTTGTAACCTGGCGCGAAGATGGAGTAGTAATGGAGGCAAGAAGAGTAACCACACTATCGATGTTAATAGCGATAGGTTCTGTACTTTATCTTCTAGAAAGCCTCATACCTTTTCCTTTGCCAGTTCCAGGCGGAAGATGGGGCTTCTCAAATCTTGTCTTGATATTAGCTCTTTCAGGAATGCCATTCAAAGACGTTCTCGCCATTTCTATTGGGAAAACCTTCATAGGCAGCCTCTTAACAGGAAGACTTGCAACACCTGGATTCTTGATGGGGATTTCGGGAGCTTCTACATCGGCCTCAGTTATGTGGCTACTTAGCAGAACAGAGAAATTCGGCTTGATAGGAATCAGCCTTGTCGGTGCTTCTGTCAACAATTTCACTCAATTGCTGGTTGCTTCAACGTTAGTTGTGAAAAGCTTTGAGATCGTTTTTCTTTACCCTTATATGTTACTTCTTGGATCGATATCGGCAGTAATCAATGCTTATATTGCATTTGAAGTCATTCGAAGGATTGGTGATACTCTTTGGCAAGACTGATATTAGGTTCATCTTCTCCCAGAAGAAAGGAGCTCTTTCGGCTACTAAGAATCCCCTTTGAGATCGTCCCTCCCGAAGGAGTTGAAGAGAATCTCTCTGAGAGATACTCCGAAGCTGAGCTTTCGGAGCTATCTCACAGAAAGGCCCAAAACGTCTATCTCAGACGTCCCAATTCAATAGTTGTGGGAGCAGATACAGTAGTTGTGTTAGATGGATTTGTACTTGGAAAACCAAGTTCTGTTGATGAGGCATTCAGGATGCTTTCGTCCCTTACAGGAAAAACTCACTCAGTATACACATCACTGTCAGTAGTTTCCGAGAAAATCGCCTTCGAGTTTATTGAAGAGACCGAAGTCACTTTCAGAGAAGTACCTGAGAGAGTTTTGCGAGAGTATGCGGAAAGCGGCATCGCTCTGGACAAAGCCGGCGCATACGGAATACAGGATTACGGAGCACTCTTCGTAAAATGCATTACAGGAGACTTTTACAATGTGATGGGATTACCAGTTGGAAGGCTATGGCAGGAGCTTCATTCGCGGGGGGTAGAATAAAATGGACACCCAACTGATGCCAAGGGAGAAACTGATAGAATACGGTGCCGGCTCTCTCACCAATAGTGAGCTAATAGCAATTCTGCTGAGAACAGGGAGCAAAGGCAAAGGTGTACTTGAGATGAGTGAAGAGCTTCTCAACTACTATGGTTCGTTGACTGCGCTTCTTTCTGCTGAGGTATCTGAACTCATGAATATCAAAGGGCTCGGCACAGCAAAAGCCGTGTGTCTGAAAGCCTCTCTTGAACTAGGGCAGAGAATCTTCAGAGAAATGTCAGAAAATACAAGGGTACGTCTTGACGAACCGGAGGGTGTCTACTGTCTTTGCCATGATATGGCCTTCATGGATAGGGAGACAGTAAGAGTGATTTCTTTAGATACCAAACTGAACTACAGAGGTCTCAACACTGTGAGCATAGGAATTCTGGATTCTTCCCTTCTTCATCCCAGAGAGGTCTACAAACCCGCCATCAGCAGAACTGCCGCAGCAATAATCCTCGTCCATAATCACCCCTCCGGTGATCCATCTCCCAGCAAAGAGGACGAAGGCATTACCTCTAGGATTAGAAACGCTGGAGAAACTCTCGGAATTAAGATGCTGGATCACGTTATAATAGGAAGCGGCAGATACTATAGTTTTGCAGCAGGAAAGGTCTTCACAGCGGAGGTGGCGCATAATGATTTCGAGAGAAGAGGCAATGCTTCTTATAAGAGACAACATACATTCAAAGAATCTAATTAAGCACGTACTTGCTACTGAGGCGGTAATGAAAGCTCTGGCTGAAAAGCTGGAACAGGACAGAGATGTTTGGGCCATGGCAGGGCTTCTCCATGATCTTGACTACGAATTCACAAAGGATAATTTCAATGAACACGGTAACAAGACCGTGCAGATGCTTGAAGGAAAGGATCTTCCCAACGAAGTGAAAGATGCTATTCTAGCGCACTGTGATAAGAAGGAGAGGGAGTCACTTATTGAGAGAGCCATTTATGCAGCCGACCCTGTGACAGGGTTCATAGTAGCTGCCGTCCTTATCAGAAAAGGAACCCAACTTGTCGATATTGATGTCGAATTCCTCTTGAACAGATTCAAGGAGAAGTCGTTTGCTAAGGGCGCAAGCAGGGAGCAAATGGCAAGTTGTTCAGAATTTGGAATTTCTCTTTCGGAGTTTCTCTCTCTTTCCTTAAGAGCTATGCAGGGAATTTCAAATGATTTGGAGCTTTGAGATTTCAAAAAGAGTGAGAGAAGGAAAGGTGATGCGATGATTGAAGAATCAGTTAGGAACGAAATAAGGAGATACAAGGAAGAATACTCTCCTGTTGTTAGAGAACTGCCCGATAAACTAAATGTCTCGAGATTCATCGACCATACTCTTCTGAAGGCCGACGCAACACCAGAAATGGTAAAAAAGCTTTGTGAAGAAGCTATGCGTTATGAGTTCTGGAGTGTCTGTGTGAATAGCGGATACATTCCTTTGGCAAGTAAGTTGCTCGCAGAAAGTGATGTAAAAAAGACGGTTGTTGTGGGATTTCCTTTGGGACAGATGTCAAGTGAAGCAAAAGTTTTCGAAGCTTCATGGGCCTCTGACAATGGGGCAGACGAGTTTGACATGGTGATCAACGTGGGCCTTCTAAAGGCTGGAGAGTACGAAACCGTTTTTGATGACATAGTTAAAGTGGTAGAATCGGCTCATGGAAAACCTGTTAAGGTGATTTTGGAAACTTGTTTGTTGACCGTAGAAGAGAAGATCGCTGGCTGCGTTATTTCGAGAGAGGCAGGTTCCGCTTTCGTGAAGACTTCTACCGGTTTTTCCTCAGGTGGAGCAACCATAGAAGATGTTTCGCTTATGAAATTTGTGGTCGGTGACAAATGCAGAGTAAAGGCCTCCGGAGGTGTCAAGTCAAGAGAAGATGCTCTCAAAATGATAGTCGCCGGCGCAAACAGGATAGGTACAAGTTCTGGTATAAAGATAGTGACTGGAGAATCAAATGATAATCGGGGGGGTTATTAAAATGGATTTCTGCACACTACCAGTTAAAGACTTCTTGAAGAAAGTTGCTGAGAAATCTGCAACTCCAGGAGGCGGAGCAGTAGGTGCGGTCGTAGCTGCTCTCGCAGCGTCATTAGGGTCTATGGTTGCGAACTTGACTATTGGCAAGAAGGGATACGAAGATGTCGAAGGTCATATGGAGTCCGCTTTAGAAGTCTTTGAGTCAGAAAGCAACTACCTATGTGATCTGATGAACCGCGATATCCAGGCGTTCGACCAGGTGATGTCAGCCTATAAGATGTCAAAGGCCACAGATGATGAAAAGAATAGCAGGGAAATGAAGGTTCAGCAGGCTTTGAAAACAGCAATAGAAGTGCCTTTTGATCTCGCCAGACGCTGCAAGAATATCATTTTCAACGTCGAACGACTTGCCAAGTGGGGGAACTCAAATGTGCTTTCGGACGCAGAGAGTGCCGCTCACCTTCTTCATGCGGTTTACAAAATAGCTAAAGCCAACGTAATGATAAACATGAAATCTCTTAAAGACCCTGATTATGGCTCGTGGATAAATGAAGAAATGAAGCAGTTGGAAAAACAGATAAACGCTTCCTACGAGAAAATCATCGAGATAATCGGGAAGCGAAATGGTTGAGCTGAGCATCAGAGCATCTAGCACCGAATCAAAGGCAAGAACCGGCATTATTAGTACTCCTCACGGAGAGTTTGATACGCCAGTGTTTATGCCGGTTGGGACCAATGGAACAGTTAAGGGAATATGGCAAGACCAGCTCCAAGAACTCGAAGCAAGAATAATACTTGGCAACGCTTTTCATTTGTTCTTGCGCCCGGGGCTCGATATTCTACGAGATTTCGGTGGACTTCACAAGTTCATGTCTTGGGGTCATTCAATCCTAACGGATAGCGGGGGGTTCCAGGTTTTCTCGCTAAAAGACAAAATGGTGAGCGATGAAGGAGTTAAGTTTCGTTCACCACTTGATGGGAGGAGTCTTTTCGTTACTCCAGAGCTTTCGATGGAGATACAAGAAGCTGTTGGATCGGACATTGCAATGGCCTTTGATGAGTGTACTGAACCAAGTGCAACAAAGGAATACATAAGGAATTCCGTGAATAGAACAACGGCTTGGGCAAAGAGGTTTTTGATCGCACATAGAAGGAACAGTAAGCAGTCCTTTTTCGGTGTGGTTCAGGGAGGGTTCTTCAACGACTTAAGAGAAGAAAGCGCTTCTCAAATAACCGCCATGGATTTTGACGGGTTTGCACTAGGCGGGTTGAGCGTCGGAGAGGATTTTGAGACTACCGAGAGGGTGCTTTCAAGCTCTGTCGAGTTACTACCGGAGGATCGGCCTAGATATCTAATGGGAGTCGGGACACCCGAACTGATAATGGTTGCTGTCGAAAACGGCGTTGACATGTTCGACAGTGTTCTCCCCACAAGGCTAGGAAGGCACGGGGCAGCTCTCACATCTCGGGGAAGAGTTAACCTGAAATCGGCGAGAAACAAGTTGGACAGATCTCCTGTTGATCCATTTTGTCAATGCAAAGTCTGTTCAACATACAGTAAGGCGTACATTCATCACCTTTTTACGAGGGATGAGATACTTGGAAAGACTCTGTTGAGTTACCATAACATCAGCTTTCTTATGCAGTTCGTGAAGAAGATCCGAGAGGCTATACTTGAAGATAGACTGGCTGAATTCAAAAACTACTGCCTAGAAACCGGCCTTATTCAAGCAGTTAATCCAAAGACTTCTGAAGAACGTATGGGGTGATAAGATGAAGAAGCTCTTGATTTTAGTGGTCGTATCTCTTGGTGTGGTTACTGCGGCATTGAATCCATTCTCGCTTCAAACAGGAGGAAATGGCATACTGGCAAAAGGGTATAGTTCGGGATTTGGAAGTCCATCAGATCTCTATGGAGTACTCAATTCAGCATTTTCATCGAGCTTTGTTGAACTCACCACAACCGCTTCCCCTTCATCGAATGAGCGTGGGCTATATGTTCAGTTATTTGAGGACTCCGATGACGGAATGGCTGGAATGCTTCAGTACTATATGGATATTGGCAAAACGTCAAGTATTAGGTCGCTCAGCTACATGATATCTGGCGAACTTGGGCCCCTAACTGCCTATGGCGTAGATCTACAAATAAACATGTCCACCGCAACAACAACAAACTACGGTGTCGCAATCAAGGGTGGTATTACTGGAAAGGCTTACGAGATCCTGGACTACGTAGTAGCCTTCAGTAGTTCTATTTGGAATAGCGGTTCATCCGCAAATTCGATCGATCTTCTGGCAGGAATACGATTTGTTCCTGACCCTTTCATGATAGGACTTGAATTGGGAACAAGAGAGGGATTGGAAATCAAGTATTTGGGCCTTTCGACACAGTACACATACAACAGTCTTTTTTCGGCTCGAGCAGGAGTCTCAATGAACGCGGATCTTCTCGGAAACATGGATTTTCTTGTCGGAGGAGGAATCGAGGTTAGGGTTGGAGACATGCTTATTACATCCGGAATTGGTACTAACCTCACTAATAAGATCGAATCTATTAGTTTCGAGAGAACCTGGAGTGTGGGGCTTCTTGGCCGGTGGTGATTCTTTATTTACTAATCCTTAGTACCTAGCGTTTTCCGAGGTGATAGAATCCATTTACCCGTATAATCCCGCGAATCGGCGCGGGAGTTTCTACAGAAGGCCATAACCTTCTTTCTACGGCGTGCATTAATACTACCCCGCCTGGGGGTTTTTTCTTTCGGAGGCAAAATGGACAGGATTATTGTTCTAGACTACGGATCTCAATACACGCTCCTTCTCGCTCGACGAATACGAGAAATCGGTGTTCTTTGCACCGTAACAACTCCGGACTGCTTCACATTCGACAACAGCATAAGAGGCGTTGTTCTTTCTGGCGGCCCGCAAAGCGTCTATGAAGAAGGCTCTGCTGATTTCCCTGAACAACTACATGAACTCTCCGTGCCTATCCTCGGAATATGCTACGGAATGCACCTGCTGGCAAAACGAATGGGAGGGTTTGTCTCACGCGGAATTCGTGGCGAGTACGGCCTCACTGCGATATCTGTCGACACTAATCATCTTCGTGGAATCCCTAGTGAGATAGAAGTTTGGATGAGTCATGGAGACGAAGTAACAAGTCTACCTGAGAGTTGTTCAGTCATTGCCCGAAGCAGAAATGGAACGATTGCCGGATTCACGAACGGTAGAGACTTGGCCTTTCAATTTCATCCAGAGGTTCATCAAACTCAATATGGAAAGGAGTTGATAGAAAGGTTTGTACTTGGCATATGCGGAGCTTCTCGGGACTGGAAGATCTCTGATTTCGCGAATGAGAAGATTGCAGAGATCCGAAGAACCGTTGAAGGGAAAAAGGTTGTTGGCGGGCTTTCTGGAGGGGTTGATTCGACTGTAGCTGCAGCATTGACAACCAGAGCAATAGGCGACGACTTCATCGGAATCTTCGTAAATCATGGCTTGATGAGAAAGAACGAGGAACTTGAAGTCCCAGGAACTCTGAAGAGTCTCGGTATGAACGTTATAACTGTTGATGCGTCCCAAGAGTTTTTCTTTGCACTAAAAGGGATTGTTGATCCCGAGGACAAGAGAAGAGCGATAGGAGAGACATTCGTCAAGGTCTTCGAAAGAGAAGCAAATAAACTGAGGGCAGACTTTCTTCTGCAGGGAACGATCTACTCGGATGTCATTGAATCCGGCGCATCCTCCAGAAGTGCGGAGAAAATCAAGAGTCACCACAATGTTGGTGGTCTGCCTGAGAATATGAAACTGACGCTCCTCGAGCCAATAAGAGAACTCTTCAAAGATGAAGTAAGGAATCTTGGTAGATCTCTCGGCATAGATGAAACCCTGATTAACAGACAACCCTTTCCTGGACCCGGCCTAGGGGTGAGGATAATCGGCGAAGTAACAGCCGAAAGGGCAAGAATACTAAAGGAAGTTGACTCTATCTTTCTCGAAGTGCTTACGGAATCGGGCGAAATAGAAAGGATCTGGCAGTCCTTTGCGGTGCTGCTCTCAATTTCAAGCGTCGGGGTTAAAGGTGACAAGAGATCATATGGTTTCGTAGTTGCACTTAGAGCCGTAGATAGCCATGAAGGCATGACTGCTTCCTGGCATGCGCTTCCTCATAACCTTCTTAGAGAAGTCTCTTCAAGGATTACGTCTCGGGTGAAGGAAGTCGGAAGGGTCGTTTTCGACATAACTGACAAACCTCCTGCAACCATCGAATGGGAGTGAGAAGAAGACGGTAACCCAGCCGGATAGCTATTCAGAAAACCAGAGGTGCTCAAAGGACCCTCATTGAGGCAGGTTTGCTTTCCAGTTTTTCTTACGAGAAAGCGCTTTCTGCTCTTTCAATGACCGAATAGATATCCGGGAACAGAAAGATAAGATCGTAAAAAAAAAAAGAAGACGCCTTCAGGCGTCTTCCTGGAGCGGAAGACGGGGTTCGAACCCGCGACCCCCTGCTTGGCAAGCAGGTGCTCTACCACTGAGCTACATCCGCATGAAGAAAATCATTCTCTGGTGCGAGAGGAGGGACTTGAACCCTCACAGGTCTCCCCACTGGATCCTAAGTCCAGCGCGTCTGCCAATTTCGCCACTCTCGCTGGTGACTCGCGCGGGATTCGAACCCGCGACCCCCTGATTAAAAGTCAGGTGCTCTACCTGCTGAGCTAGCGAGTCGCTCCCACTTTCAGTCTCCAGCCTGCGCTGGCAGAAAGATTATATCATCACATCATCTGCCTATCAAGTGGAGAGAATTATTAAGATAATGTGAAACAGCAAGGATTAGCCAGAACCAATGCTAGTACAAAGAGTCCAAATGAGATGTTACTATCTAGCTAGGAGGTATAGAATGCTGTTACTTGCTGACGTGGGAAACACGACGACCGTTTTTGGTCTCGACAGTGGGAGCAAAATAGAGGCTGTATGGAGGCTTCCTTCTTTGAGGCTCGAGACGGAAGATGAACTATTCGTCATTCTTGAAGGACTCTTGAGGTACGAACAAGCTTCACTTTCGAGTATAAAAGGGCTTTGTGTGGCAAGCGTTGTTCCAAGACTAAACTCAACAATTGATTACTTCGCTAGAAAATACCTGTTGGAACCGGCCATGTTTGTCAAGGCCGATAGGTTTGTTTCTGTCGATCTGGAAACAGACAACCCTTCGGAAATTGGTGCCGATAGACTGGCAAACGTAATGGGCGCGAAGGAATGTTACGGAGCCAACGTAATCGTTGTCGATGTCGGGACTGCAATTACCATAGATATTGTTATGGATGGCGCATTTGCAGGTGGCGCAATTCTTCCTGGACCTGAAACGGCGATGTCTGCTCTCTTCTCCAGGACTGCAAAGCTGCCGGAAGTCGAGCTCTTCTTTGAAGACCACTACTTCGGAACGAATACTGAGGACAACCTTAGAATCGGTATAGTAAACGGAACGTATTTCGCTCTGCAGGGGATTATTAGCGAAATCGAGAAGCAGTTTGATGTCAAGCCGAAAATCGTTGGAACGGGTGGAAAAGCACGTCTCTTCATTACCGAAGATGGGTTCATAGAAATGGACGACCCTTATCTAACCTTGAAGGGAATAAGATCCTATTACAATCGAGTGAAGTCATTTGAAAAGAATATTACTGATCAATCCTTGGATTGAAGATGTATCGGCCTACGATTACTGGCTAAAGCCTTTGGGGTTATTGTACATATCTTCTGCTCTGAAAACCCTTAGTGTTGAACCAGTCTTAGTTGACTGTCTCGATCGATACGATTCGGACCTTCTCTCATATTCCTCCGGTTCAGGAGAAAAATACTTCGGAACCGGGAAGTTCGTGGAAACCGTTGTTCCAAAACCAGACTGTATAGCTTCCATCCCAAGAAGGTTCAAGAGGTTCGGTTTTCCTGAAGAAGTATTCAGGAGCAAACTGCAACAACTAGACCACGTTGACGGTGTCTTCGTTACTTCTATGATGACGTACTGGCATTATGGAGTGAGCGACACAATAAGGGTTGTTCGCCAAGAGTTGCCGTCAATACCTATTGTGCTTGGCGGGGTCTACGCAACGCTGCTTCCGGAACACGCAAAAAGGAATGCCGGAGCAGATTTGGTCTGTCCCGGAACGGGAATGAAGCCTATAGAGAAGGCTCTGCAATTCCTCGGAATAAACAAATCTGTTCAGTCTGATTGGTTTGATGAGCTTAGTCCCGATTACTCGGCCTACGAATCTCCGCATTATGCTGTTGTAATAACCAGTCTAGGGTGCCCTTTCAGATGCGTTTACTGCGCAAGTAGTTATCTATGGCGCCATTTCTTAAGAAGAGATCCGACAAAGACTGCAGAGCATATCGAGTACCTGGTTAAATCATCGAATCTCTCAGACATTGTCTTTTTTGATGACGCGATTCTTGTTGGTGGCGGTTTCAAGACACTTATGAAAGAAATCGAACATCGTAGCATAAGAACAAGGTTTCACCTGCCTAATGGAGTGCACGCGCGATTTGTAGACAGGGAAACCGCAGATTTGATGTACGCTAATAACTTCAAGACAATTAAAATCGGACTGGAGACTTCAGATCGAGCCTTGCAAACTTCCACAGGGGGGAAAGTTTTTCTTAACGATATCTACAGAGCCGTCGATAACCTCTCAAAGGCCGGATTCGCCTACAAGGAGATTAGCGCCTACATCATGCTGAATCTACCTGGACAGAGCGAAGAAGATGTACTGGACTCACTGAGAATCTGTGAAGAGTTAGGCCTGTCCCCAAGTCTTAACGAATTCACGCCTATACCAGGAACTCTGCAATGGAAAGAACTAATTGAAAGAGGTTCATTTGCTGAAGATATTGACCCACTACTTCTTGACAACTCGATCATTCCGCACTGGTGGAAGCAGGGATTCTCGTTGGACACTGTGCAGCGACTAAAAGAAGCGGCGTGGTCATTACGGAGGAAGTTGAGTGGAGAGTGATCTATTTCTCGCATTTGGTAGCAATATCGACAACAGACTGAATTACATCGCGGAAGCTTTCACAAAGCTCATCGAATTGGGATTGCCTCTTTTAGAGGTCTCGTCAGTATACACTACACAACCGTACGGAAACACAGAGCAGGATGATTTCCTGAACTGTGTCGGCAAGTTCCGTTACTCAGGAGATGTCAGGTTACTCATAAGAGATATTAAGTTCATTGAAAATGCTATTGGCAGAGTTCAAAGATTCAGATGGAGTCCGAGGGAGATTGATATCGATATCTTGCTTCACGGAAAAACGGTTCTCCAGACAGTAGAGCTTACAGTTCCTCATAGCGATATAATTAATAGGAAGTTCGTTCTGGTCCCCTTGCTTGAAATTGATAGGGAGCTTAAGGACCCGAGAGACGGCACTCTCTTTTCGGATCATTTAGAGAGGCTGGGACAGGAGAACTGGCCTAAGCCCTTCTTGAAAGCCAGACGCTTCAGAGAATTAATCGACCGGGAGGTGAAGAAATGAGAGGCAAACAATCCCGTTTCATCGTAGCGCTATTGTTTCTGGTAATTCTGGTTTCTTCCTGTGGAAGCTCCAGAGTTGACCTGGTGCCTGGTAGGTTCGCAGGATTCACTATGAGTGGCTACATGGACATTTCAACGACTACAAGTGTGGGAGGCAGACTATTAGGCTTTACTCTTAATGAAGACTCTCTTCTTCTTCATAAAGAATTCGCAAAAGGAACGAAGGAGCTCAGCATATATATAGTGAAATTCGAGACCGCTTCAGGGACCACGAGTCTCTGGTATTCGCTGATTAGAGAAATTTCAAATGAATTCAGAGCGCTCGTAAGTGCGATACCGTGGATCTATGGAGAATTTTCGGGGAAGATCGATGGAGGATTTGTGAAGACGTGGTTCTCGGGAAAGTGGCTGTATTTGTTCATAGGTAGTTCCAAAGAGGAGGTAAACTCTGCAGTTGATGCCTTCAGAGAGTTCGAAAAGAGTCTGGTGAGATCCGTTGAATCATAAGCCCTACAAAGATCTGAAGACTCACCTGAGGCTTAAGTACGGCGAGTATGTTCATAGAGTCCCACTTGATGCCGGTTTTTCATGTCCTCATAAAGTCAATGGAATTGGAGGCTGCATATACTGCGATCCTTCGGGAAGCGGGTTCTCTGTTGACTCCAGTCTTTCTTTGAGGGAACAGCTCTTTCAAAGAATATCTCTTCTTAGAAAAAAGGGAATTGGAAAGTTCATGGCATACTTTCAGGCCAACTCGAATACGTACGCACCAATTGAAAGACTGAGAACAGTTTACAGAGAGGCTATCATTGAAGATGTAGTAATACTGGACATTTCGACAAGACCGGATCTTGTGTCGGAAGAAGTACTGGATCTTTTGGAGGAGTTCTCCGAAGAAGTTGACGTTATTCTTGAACTCGGCCTTCAGAGCATTAATCCTAACACTCTGAAAGCTATTAATAGAGGACATACGCTTGCACAATTTGTTGATTCTTCATTGAGAGCGAGAAAGAGAGGTATTGAGGTAGTCACTCACGTGATAGCCAATCTGCCTTGGGATACCGAAGAGGATGTCTGCGAAGCGGCAAGGTTGATCTCAGTACTTGGTATCGAAGGAGTTAAAATTCACTCTCTGTACATTGTTGAAGGCACTGAGCTAGCGAGAATGTATAAGAAGGGAAAAGTGGACCTAGGTACTGCAGAGCAATTTGTGGAGAGAGTCATTCTCTTTCTTGAGCATTTGAACGAAAACGTAATAATCCACAGACTCGTCTCCGATCCGCCGATCGAAGGTACTCTCTTCGGTAACTGGGGAATGTCGAAGATCAAGCTCTTGAATATGATCGAGAGAAAGATGATAATTGAAGGTAGATATCAGGGCATTAAGGCCTTGGCAATCTAATCGGGAAGCGAAACGTGTGACCGCGGAAATTCCGAGGAAAGTCCGGACTCCATGGGCAGGGGCGCTGGGTAATACCCAGGGAGAGTGATCTCCGGAAAGGGCCATAGAAAAGAAGACCGCCTTAGGGCAAGGATGGAAAGGTGAAGGTAAGAGCTCACCGGCTGTCGGGCGACCGGCAGGCCTGGTAACCCCCGTCTGGAGCAAGTCCAAGCAGAAAGGGTCTGAGGATGCCCACCAAATCCCTTTCGGGTAGGATGCAAGAGGGCTATGGTAACATGGCTCCCAGATAGATGGTCACAGTAACAGAATCCGGCTTACGGTTTCGCTTCCCGTTTTTCTTTTTGGAGTGCCTTATGAATATACCAATGACGACCGAAGAGATGGTAGAAAGAAACTGGAACGTTCTCGATGTGATCCTTGTAACGGGGGATGCTTTTGTTGATCATCCTTCCTTTGGAACTGCAATGATAGCCAGGGTCCTTGAGTCTGATGGGTGGAGAATTGGTGTTATCTCACAACCCGACTGGAGAACAACCACAGAGATCAGAGCGCTGGGAAGACCAAGACTCTTCTTTGGTGTGACCTCTGGGAATGTCGATTCGATGGTTGCAAACTATACTTCAACCGGGAAGAAGAGAAAGAGCGATGATTACACACCAGGAGGGATCGGGGGAAAGAGACCCGATAGGGCAGTGACGGTCTATGCTAACCTAATTAGGCAGGCATTTAAAGACACAATTGTAGTTATTGGAGGCATAGAAGCTAGTCTGAGAAGATTCTCTCATTTTGATTGGTGGAGCGACAGAATAAAGAAGTCGATTCTCCTTGATTCCAAAGCCGATTTGCTTGTTTATGGAATGGGAGAAAAACCGATTGTAGAAATTGCCAGAGAGATTGCTAATCAGGGAAGAGTGTCTCACAATGTAGAGGGTACAGCTTTCTGGTCAAGCGAAAAACCGGATGGAGTGGAACTCCCATCACATGAGTCTGTAGTCCGCAACAAGAAGGATTACTTCAAGCTCACCAGAATGATCCACGAAGAGACCGATGCCGCAAGAGGGAATCGACTTTACCAGCTCCAGGATAACAGATATGTTGTTCAGAACAAACCGCCAGTTGTTATTCAAGAGGAGCTGGACTCATTTTACTCTCTTCCTTTCACTCGTACCGTGCATCCTGTATCTCTCTCCAAAGGTAGAGTTAAAGCTGTTGATACGGTACGCTATTCAGTGACGAGCCATAGAGGTTGCTATGGTCAGTGCAATTTCTGCGCAATTGCCCTTCATCAGGGTAGAACAGTAGTCTCAAGAAGTGAGACATCTATTCTTGACGAAGTCATTTCTCTCACAAGAGATGGTAATTTCAAAGGAACCGTAACTGACATAGGTGGACCAACAGCGAACATGTACGGCTACGAGTGTTTGGTTAAGCTGAAGGCTGGAGCCTGCCGAACCAAGAGATGCCTCTTCCCGGAAGTGTGCGGCTCTTTGGAACCTGATCATTCAAGATATTTGTCTCTTCTAAAAAGAGCGAGAGAAATTCCAGGAGTAAAACATGTATTCGTCTCCTCGGGCATCAGATATGATCTCATTCTAGGTGATAAAAGATACGGGAAGGAATTTCTGAAGGAACTAATGAAAAACCACGTCTCGGGGCAGCTGAAGATAGCTCCAGAGCACACAGTCGATCATGTCCTTGAACACATGTGCAAACCCTCGAATAAGATGCTGACTAGCTTTCTTGAAGAAGTTGATCGGCTTTCAGACAGAAGAAACTTCGTTGTTGGTTACTTCATCGCGGCCCACCCAGGGTGCACGATTCGGGACATGGAAGAACTAAAGAGATTTATCCGAGAAAAAATGCGCTATAATCCTGAGCAAGTCCAGATTTTCACTCCTTCACCTTCGACACTCTCCACGGCTATGTATTACACTGAGATGACTTCAGAAAATGGCGACTCAATCTTTGTAGAAAAGTCCTCAGGTTCTAGAAAAGCACAAAAAGAGGTTTTAACTGAAAGACGAACCCTAGAAGGAAAACCTCACAAGGATATACGCAGTACCGGCAGCAAGGGTCATGATCGTCAACGGCATTGAAAACTTCAAGAAATCCGAATAACTCAGCTTTTCCCTTGAATGCTTTTCTATCAGTCCGACACCAACCATATTGGCTGCGGCGCCCGCAATTGAGAAACTCCCCCCAAAACACGCTGAGATCGATATCACCCACCAAACATCCATGGGAACTCCGTATTTTGCAGTCATCCCCTCAATAACGGGAATCATAAATGTTACAGCCGGCACCGCACCGATAAAACCGCTCATGAGTGCAGATAACCAGTAAAGTGTTAGAAAGAGAATGATCCTGTTGCCCGAAAGAGAACCAAGTAGATCAGAAATAGATGACGTAATACCTACTTGTTGGAGTGCCGACGCAAGCACAAACAACCCCATGAAGAAAAAGATCGTGTCCCATTCGATATCCTCAGACAGACTGGAAAAACTCTTACCGCTAAGGATCATCGCAGCAGCAGCACCGCCGAGGGCAATCAAAGATGGCTCAACTCCTATCAAGTCGTGCAGAAGGAATCCTGCTATTATTCCAAAAAACACGGTCAGCGATTTGTACAGTGAGGATTTTGAGACTATGGCCTTGTTGGGATCCATACTTGCAAGCCGCTGAAGTCTGTCTCCCATCAATCTATAACTCTTGAAAACCCTTCTGTCAAGAAAGACGACAGTTATTAGCAGTGCGATGAGAGTAATAGGGCCATCTATCCTTATGAAATCCATAAATCCGAATCCACTCGCTGAACCGACAAGGATATTGGGCGGATCTCCAATCAGCGTTGCCGTTCCTCCAACGTTTGCGGCGAGGACACCCGCAAGCAGGAAGTTTCTGGGGGAGACTTCCAGAGAATCCGCAACAAGAAATATTACCGGAGCAAAGAGAAGTATAGTAGTGACGTTGTCTAGAAAGGCAGAGAAAAGCGCAATTGTAACCATAAAGAAGACTAATAATGCTCTAACATTTCCCTTCGAAATCCTCACAACATGAACAGCCACAAACTCGAAGAACCCGGTTGTCCTAAGAGTGCCGACCACTATCATCATTCCGATAAGAATGCCTATCGTATTGAAGTCTACAAGAAAACCAATTTCCTTCATATCGAAGTTAGGTATTACTTTAGAAAGAAGTATGATTATACCTGCTGCAAACGCAACGGTAGATCTATTGAATTTACCAGATATTATGAGAATGTAAGCCAGAACAAAAACAACTAGAACGAACAACCACTGCATTTCAAGTCACCTCTCGAAAATGAACTATAACAGTATATCACCAACCAATTCCTTGAACAATGAACAAAAATCTTCAGTCAAATTGATACCGGAGTAGCCAACTCGAAGAAGGAGGTCAGAGTTATGAAGAAGGTTTTTGTAGTACTTGTTGTAGTTATGTTATCAGTGGCTTCTCTGGCCCTGGTTAATGAAGGCTACGAGAGCCCAGTTATTAACGTAGTTGAAGCAGCAGGACCAGCAGTTGTCAAAGTAGACGTTGAGGCGACAAGGAAATATTCCATCAGAGATCCTTACGGTTTCGAGGAATTCTTCAGGCGTTTTTTTGGTGAAATTCCCGATCAGAAGGTGACCGGCGTTGGGTCCGGATTCATCTTCAGTAAAGATGGCTATATTTTCACTAACGAACATGTTGTCGCTGGAGCAGACAAGATATCGGTATCTCTTCTCGACGGCAACGTCTATCCGGCAAAGTATATTGGAGGAGACGCCGAACTGGACATTGCCGTGATAAAGATCGAACCTGACGGTGCCGATCTTCCCATTGTTGAAGTCGGTGACTCCGACTCTCTTAGGATAGGCGAATGGGCAATTGCGATAGGCAATCCTTTTGGTCTAAAACACACAGTTACCCTCGGCGTGATCAGCGCTGTCGGCAGGCAGCTACCGAAACCCGACGGTAACGGAGTCTATTCGAATCTTATCCAGACTGATGCAGCAATCAACCCCGGTAATAGTGGAGGTCCACTCCTCAACATTTACGGTCAGGTTATCGGAATCAACACAGCCATTATATCTCCCGACGTTGGGACTTCTCTTGGCTTCGCAATACCGATCAACGTTGCTATGAGATTCGTTGATTCGATAATCGAAACGGGATCGGTTCAGAGGGCTTATCTGGGAGTATACATGGACTCCGTCACTGAGGCAATCTCTCGATCGTTGGGTCTCAAAGTTGATAAAGGTGCCTTAATAACCGATGTCGTACCTGACTCAGCTGCTGACAAGGCGGGAATTAGGCCACAAGACGTAATAATCGGATTCGAAAACCTTGAGATCTCAAACTCCTCTGAGCTTAGAGCAGCTGTACTCAACTACCCTGCTGGTTCTCAAGTTAGAATCACGATCGACAGGTTCGGAGAGAGAATTGTTGTAACTGCAGTCCTTGGGACTCTTTCTCAAGAAAGTACTTCTTCGCAGGAAGAGAGTGAAGAGCCAAAAGCTTTCGAGAGCTCTTTAGGCCTCTCAGTTTCCGAGATAACTCCTGAAGACAGAGAGCGTCTCGGCCTTTCTCAAGAGTTCAGAGGGATAATCGTTAGGAGTGTAAGCACAGAAGGAATAGTATACAGGCTGGGCATAGGCAAAGACGACATAATAACCCGTTTAAGCATAAATGGAAATCAGGTGGCTATTGATAATGTAAGTGCTTTTGAAGAAGCTGTTGATAGCATAAGAGAGGGAGATTACGTGGCTTTCTTCGTCTATAGAAGCGGCGTAAGATTCGTTGCTTCTTTCCAGTTCTAAAACGGAAATGCCGTCACCCTTCGAAGGTGACGGCTTACCCCCTTTAGTCCCCTGTGCAGGATCAACGCCTAAATTATAGCACAGGGGTTTTTTCTTTCCAAAATCATTGATCTAGCGAAGTGACAAGTAGAACTGCCTTGACAGAAAGTTTGCCGTCTACAAAAGCTGTAGCATCTATTTTGGCAAGATTCATCTTTCTTCCAATCAGTCTGATTGAGTATTCGAGTCTGCATGGAGGTTTAACTATGGTCTTGAACCGAGCCCTTTCTATTCCTACGAACAAAGGGGTTGTCCCAGGCTTTAGAAGAAGAATTCCCGCCGTTTGTGCTAGACCCTCAATTATTAGTACTCCCGGGTAGATTGGGCACCCGGGAAAGTGACCTCTGAAAACGGGATCATCTTCAAGGATATCTCTGTAAGCTTTAGCCTCCGTTTCTCCAATAGATGTTACACCATCCACTAACAGAAAAGGGTCTCTGTGAGGAATTCTCTCTTGAACATACTCCTTGTCTTTCAAAGCTCTCCTCCTGTAGCGTTTCCGGTCAATAAGACCGCAAAGCGTCCGAAATCCATACTTTATTGGTCTCCTTGGGCCCTGGTATAGTGTTGCTGACTCTTTATCAGCATTTCCGTGCCAGGAGGAACGACATTGACGAGACAGGGAAGAACACTAACTGAACTATTAGGAATAAAGTATCCAATATTACAGGGAGGGATGGCCTGGATTTCAGACAACGGCTTGGCAGGGGCTGTTTCAAATGCTGGCGGGTTAGGGATTATTGCTGGCGGTAGCCTTTCGGCGGAAGAGTTACAGACTGAAATCCGAAGAACAAAAGAGATCACATCAAAACCTTTTGGCGTAAATATTATGCTTCTCTCTCAGAACATCGAAGATCAAATAGAAGTTGTCTGCCGAGAGAAGGTACCGGTGGTGACCACAGGTGCAGGAAGCCCATCACGCATTATTGAAAGGCTCAAGTCTTCTGGGACAAAAGTAATCCCGGTTGTTGCTTCAACGGCACTTGCACGAAGGCTCGAAAAACAAGGTGCTGACGCAGTAATTGCCGAAGGAATGGAAGCCGGTGGCCATATCGGAAAGGTGACAACAATGGTTCTGGTGGCTGCCGTTGCATCCGTAGTAAAGATCCCCGTTATTGCTGCCGGTGGAATCGCAGATGGAAGAGGGCTCGTAGCAGCTCTTGCTCTAGGGGCAAGCGGAATCCAGATGGGAACAAGGTTCATTTGCACGACGGAGTGTTCGGCACACCATAATTACAAAGAAAGAGTTCTTTCATCAAATGAGCTTGATACAGTCGTTACAGGGATCTCAACCGGACATCCTGTCAGAGCCTTCCGAAATAAATTGACTAGGAAGATTGAAGAACTTGAAAGACAAGGTAACGGAGTCGAGGCAATTGAAAGAGTGGCGATTGGCGGCCTTAAAAGAGCCGCAAGAGAAGGTGATCTCAATTTTGGCTCGCTCATGGCCGGTCAATCTAGTGGATTGATCAGAGACATCAAAAGCGTAAGTGAGTTGTTGGAAGAAATCATCGGGGAAGCCGAAGAGGTCATCGAAGTTTTGGGAGGGATCAAGAGATGGTAGCATGGATATTTCCTGGTCAGGGGAGTCAGTACGTTGGAATGGGAAAGACGCTGTTCGAGGAAAGCGCCATAATACGAGAATTCATTGGGCTCTCGGGCCGAATGCTTGGATTTGATATGTTAAGATTGATGCTTGAAGGTCCGGAAAGTGAGTTGACTCTTACACAGAATGCTCAGCCGGCTATTCTCTCTGTCAGCATCGCTCTTTCGGATTTCCTCTCGGAAAGGGGTGCTAAACCTGATATTGTAGCAGGTCTATCTCTTGGAGAATTCAGCGCGCTTACTGTTGCGGGATCACTTGAGTACGCTGATGCTCTTCGACTTGTCAGGTTGAGGGGAATAGCGATGCAAGAAGCAATTCCACCCGGTGAAGGAATAATGGCGGCAATCATAGGTTTACCCAATGAGGTCGTAGAGAAAATCTGTCTGGAAATCTCTTCTGAAGAAGAAGTTATCGTTGCCAATTACAACTGTCCAGGCCAGGTTGTGGTTTCGGGAACTACAGAAAAAGTGCGTTTGGTAACTTCAATGGCACTGGAAGCAGGTGCTAGAAAGTGCGTTGAGCTTTCCGTCAGCGCACCTTTTCACAGTCGATTCTTACAGCCAGTAGGCGATGTCTTGCGGGACTTTCTGAAGGACGTCAAGGTGAGTCCTCCTAGAATCCCCGTGATCTCAAACGTCACTGGAGACTTCTTCCCCGAAGATCCAGAGGAAATCAAAGAACTCATAATCTCCCAGGCATATAAGCCAGTTAAATGGGAACAATCAATAAGAAGAATGATACAACTTGGCTCGGACAGATTCATTGAAGTAGGACCCGGAAAGGTTCTTAGCGGATTTATGAAGAAGATTGATAGAAACGTTTCGATTAGCACAACAGATTGCGAAAGCCTTGAAGTAATAAGAGAATTCCAGGAAATCGCTAACTAAAATACTTTTAAATGAGAGGTGAGTTCAATGGAAAAGACGTCTACTGTACAGGAAAGAGTGATTTCGATCGTAGCAGAGAATCTGAGTATTGAAGCTGGAGAAATCGTCGGAAGTTCAAGATTCATAGAAGATCTTGGAGCTGACTCCCTTGACTTGGTAGATCTTGTAATGGAACTTGAAGACAAATTTGATATCCAGATCAGCGACAGTCAGACTGCAAGCTTCAAGACCATCGATGACGTTGTGAAATTCATAATCAAACTGGAAGAAAGATAGGATGAGAAGAGTCGTAATAACTGGAATGGGTATAATTTGTTCAATAGGAAAGAACCTATCGGAGTTTTGGGAGTCGCTAGAATCTGGTAGATCTGGTATTGACTGGATTGACACTTTTGATGTCACTCAGTTTGGATCAAAGGTTGCTGGTCAGGTAAAAGACTTCGATCCTGTTGCATTTATGGGCAAAAAAGAAGCAAAAAGAAACGCAAGATTTGTTCAGATGGCTGTTGCAAGTGCTTGCCAGGCGTACGATGATTCCGGTCTGGACGGAAAGATTTCTAATCCTGAAAGGGCTGGGGTGGTCTATGGTGTAGGTCTAGGCGGAATGGATGTCATTGAGGATCAGCACTCCGTCTTGATGGAAAAAGGCCCCTCGAGAATCAGCCCTTTCCTGATTCCCATGACTATCGCGAATATGGCACCAGGACTTCTCGCCATACGTTTCATGTTCAAGGGTACAAACTTCACTGTGTCCACAGCTTGCGCCTCTGGCACAAATGCGATTGGTGAAGCAACGAGGCTTATAAGAAATGGGATAATCGATATCGCGATGACCGGCGGTTCTGAAGCCACGATCACGCCCCTTGCTCTTGCCGGCTTCTCGAATATGACAGCCCTATCACGTGGAA
This sequence comes from Mesotoga sp. UBA5557, assembly GCF_002425715.1. Lineage (NCBI taxonomy): Bacteria > Thermotogati > Thermotogota > Thermotogae > Kosmotogales > Kosmotogaceae > Mesotoga > Mesotoga sp. UBA5557. The sequence continues at coordinate 52,142 of NZ_DIMV01000073.1, read as the reverse complement.
ATCCTGAAAATGCTTCAAGACCGTTTGATCGCGAACGCGATGGATTTGTTATGGCCGAAGGATCCGCAACACTGATCATCGAGGAATACGGGCATGCTTTGAAGCGTGGAGCAAAGATCTACGGGGAAATCGCCGGATACGGTTCAACCGATGATGCGTTTCATATCACTTCACCCGAGGAATCTGGCGATGGAGCTTACAGAGCTATGAAAATGGCTCTTGAAGAAGCCGAAGTTGACCCATCAGAAGTTGACTATATTAACGCTCACGGCACTTCTACACCCTTAAACGACTTGATGGAGACACGAGCCATAAAGCGTCTATTTGGGAGTAGTAATGGGCTCAACATAAGTTCCACGAAGTCAATGGTCGGACATGCCCTGGGAGCCGCAGGAGCAATTGAATCTGTAGCAACTCTTCTTGCAATTCAGAACTCTTTCGTTCCACCAACGATTAATTACTCTATCCCCGATCCTGAATGCAATCTGAACTACACACCAAATTCAGGAGTTGATAGGAAAATCAACTACGCCCTAAAAAACTCATTTGGCTTTGGAGGCCATAACGCTTCTTTGCTATTCAAGAAGCTCTAACTATCTTAATCGGGCGGGGCGCATCTGCGCCCCGCCATAGCTATGATTTGCCCGGTTCAATGAAAGCGCTTCCTACCCTATTAAGAAAAGCAGAACTTCCCAAAAATGCGCCTCACTATTAAGCTCGACTTTCGTCACCAAGTATCCGAGATAGCGTTCTAACGGCGAATTTTACCGCTCTGGTCCTAAAAGGTTTCGCTTGACTATCTAGTTGAATCAGCCAAACTTCTTCCCTTTTGGAAAGACTTATATAGAATCTTTGAGAATAGCCTCTGTCAACCGAAAGAGTCTCAATTAGAAAGACCTCATTGTCAAGCTTTCTGTAGACCCCCATGAACTTGACAAACATCTCATCACTAGAAAACGACCGCCCTGCAACTCTATCGAGCCGGGACTTGTCGATGTTCTTCACCCACAAATGCGACAAGTTAACCACATCCTCTTCACATTTCACTGCTTTGCTGTTTCTTCTACAGATGAGTCTGAATATCTCCCTCTGCATAGCCAGCCATTTTCTCTCGTATCTAGTTCCCACTCCGGCCGTTGGATTTATTTCGACTGTGTCCGAATCGAAGAGACCAGTTAGGTCTACGCTCGAGCTCATCTCAGAGATGAATTCCTTCGAATCGGAATAGAGCTGAAAGAAACCCCCTTTTTTTAGAACCCGCCCAATCTTCAAAACGAAATTGAGGTCGTTCAGCCGCCGATTTGAATGTCTTTTCTTTGGCCACGGACAGGGGAAATTCATATAAACACCGGACAGTGAATCCTTAGGAATTACGTTATTTAAACAGAAAGACGCATCCGTCAGAAGCACTCGGACGTTTTCTACAAGCTCTCTCTTAAGCGATTTAAGAAGTTTCTCTGTGCTTATTACAGACAACTCAACTCCCAGGAAATCTTTTGCAGAATTATCAATCGCTTTCTGAACAAGGAACTCGCCACTACCGAACCCCACTTCCAGGTATGTTTCGCTTTCCCTCCCAAAGATTGTAGGCAAATCTAGAGGAATCTCATATTCGGAAGCGTCGAGGTAATTACTCAGAAAATGTTGATCCATACAATCGCCCCATTCTGTAGGCAAAAAGATTAGCCAAGAAATCCGTGCAACTTCACAAGAAGGATTGTAACCTACTCAACCTCGCATTTCCACTTAATGCTTCATAAGAATAGATCGTTTCATAGTCTTTCTACGATGGTATAATTATCATGACTGCCGGAGGTGAAGGAAATGCTCTTTGATCCTGCTAAGATCGCGGTTCTTTACTCAGAAGAGGCCCTTGAGAGAATTGTTAGTAGACTTGCAGAAGAAATCAACAGTTACTACTCCCCGATTACTGAAGAGATAACGGCTGTCTGCATTCTGAAGGGCTCAGTTCATTTCTATAGCGATCTCCTAAAGAGACTTGAGTTGAAGGTGCGCTATAATTTCGTTCATGTTTCCAGTTATTCAGGAGTCTCCACTACGGGAAGAATTCGTGTGAAGACATGGGTGGATGAATCTGTTACGGACCGTTACGTTCTTCTTGTTGAAGACATAGTTGACACCGGAGGAACTTTGAGATACATAATAAACTATATCTGGAAGCAGAAACCGGCAGACGTGAAACTGGTCTCGCTCTTTGAAAAGACTATTCACGATCATGGAGTTGTGATAGACTTTACCGGCGAAAGAATAGGCGATCAGTTCATTGTTGGATATGGACTTGACTATGATGAAGTATACAGAAATCTACCTTACGTAGGTTATTTGAAAGGTGATTGATGAGAAGAGGCAACATTGTTACACTTGTTCTCTCTGTCTTACTTCTGAGTATCTGTATGATAACTTCTTTTTTTGCACTGAGTGTAGTGAACTCAAATCGCAAAAACACGCAGTTAATGCTTGAGGCTTCAGTAAAGAGAGGAGTAAGGGTTTCTGCCGAAAGACTTCTTCAGTTCAGCATAGATAATGGCAGACCACTTGCTGTGGAACTTAACGGGTATTCACTGGAGACTGATTTTGTCGATGGTAGATGGTGCGTGAGAATAGATAACGGAGACGACCAAGAGCAGATTTTCGCCGAAGGAAGGTGAACGAATTGATTGCGGTATCCGTTGATTCAGGTTGTGCGCCAACGAGAAGTTTCGTTGAGGAGCATAAACTCTTTTTCATGGGAATGAAAATCATTATTGATGACAAGGAATATAACGACGAGTTTGACTTCATGGAGAATGTTTTCTACAATATCGTCGAAAGCTCCAGAGAGTTTCACACAGCTCAACCGCCACTCGGACAGGTTCTTGATTACTACAATGACATAAAGTCAAAAGGTTACACGAAGCTACTTGATATTCATTTCTCATCGAAGATGTCGGGTCTGTATGATACTTGCGTTATGGCCTCCAAAATGGTGGAGGGGCTGGAAGTCACAGTTGTTGATACCAGAAAAGTCTCTATTGGAGCTCATTTGATCGCTAAGAAACTTATTGAGTTAATAGAACGAGGGTTGGAGATCGATGAGGCAATATCGAGAGTGCCGGAGATAATTCAAGACACGTTCATGGAATTCAGCGTTCCCACGCTGAAATACTTGATAAAGAATGGAAGAATAGGAAAAGCACAGGGGCTAGCCGGAACCTTGCTCAACATCAAGCCGATTCTTTCAGTTGATGAAGAAGGATATATTAGTCCTGTGGCGAAGCTTAGAGGTATGAAGAAGTTGCAGGAGCAGATGGTTTCAAACGTCCTTGAGTTTCTCGAGAGAAGGAGAGAATCAGTTGTTTTGTACTCGATCTACGGGAGCGAGGAGTACTCGGATATTGCGAAAGAAACAACCGAAAAAACCGTCGAGTTGATCGAAGAGAATTTAGGCATCCAAAGAAATGAGATTGAACTTGTTACCGGAAGAATCTGGCCAACAATAGCCTGCCATAGCGGACCCGCAGTCTTTGGCCTGGCGTGTTACGGGGAGAAAGAAAGAAAGTAATGCTTTTTGAGCAAGTCCTTGACGAATGTGAAATGCTTTTCGAAGCTTCGCTCTCAGGAAGAGACAATGAAGTTCTCTTCTCAGAACTGAAGCGAATCGTATCTCAGACAGACAAAGAGGAGTTTTCCCGATTTCCCTTACTCAACGAATACTTGTCCAAATTCGTCTCCTACTTCTCGAAAAGCGAAGCGCTTAGTCAAGATAGAAGGAAAAAGAGACTGATAAATGGACTCGAAATGGTAGCAAAGTTGAGAAGGATTTTCCTTCTGCGAACTGTTGACGAAATCGAGGCGCTACTAGGAAGGCCCGCATCACTCTCAACACCCATAAAGTATGCTTACTCAGTCGGTGAAGCAAGATCCAAAATTCTTAAGAGAATGGATATCGAAACAATTGGTGATCTAATCTATTACTTTCCGAGAGACTACGAAGATCGAAGGGTGATTCTCCCGATTTCGTCACTTTCAGCTGATTCCAAGGTAAGTGTAAGGGCGAGAATACTTAACTTCTCAGTTAAGAAGGTTTCAGGCTACACGATAATCTCTGCAGTCGCAGGCGATGGCTTCGGTCAACTGCTTCTCAAATGGTTCAATCAGGACTACATTCTACAAAAGCTCAAGAAAGACAAAGAGTATCTCATTCACGGATTGGCAAAGAAGACCCCATTTGGTCCTCTGGAGATGAACTCTCCGGAAATCGAAGAAGTGAATGGCGAAGTCTCGGGTGAGATTCTGCCCGTCTACTCCCTTACTTCAGGAATCTCTATGAAAATGATGAGGAAAATAACCAAGCGCAATCTTGGTGTTGTGAGATCCCTAGAAAACCTTATCCCTCTGAAGATCAAAGAAAGAAGGCAGCTCCTCGAAAGAAAGCATTCATTCACTGCGATACATTTTCCCAAGAGCATGTTCGAAGCAAGAAAGGCTCGCGAAACGCTTGCATATGAAGAGTTTTTCTTATTTGAGATTGCAGTTCTTTCTCGTAGAAGACAGATGAGGTGTAAATACCAAGGCCTACCTAAGGAAATCGCCGGGATTCTCGCCGAAAGACTTGTAGAGTCCCTGCCCTTTGAGTTAACAGAAGATCAGGTAAAGGCTTTCAGAGAGATAAGAGATGATATGAGGGCCACCTCGCCAATGAGCAGGTTGCTTCAGGGAGATGTGGGCTCTGGAAAGACACTTGTAGCCGAACTGGCAATCACAGACAACTATGAAGCTGGATATCAGAGCGCCTTGATGGTTCCAACGTCTGTCTTGGCAATGCAGCACTTCGAAAAGATGAAGAAGGATCTTGAACCGCTCGGTATCGACGTCGCACTGTTGACTGGTTCACTCAAGAAGACTGATCAGGAGAGTATCAGAACCAGATTGACAAAGGGAGAGATAGACGTAGTGGTTGGAACCCATTCCCTAATTCAGGAGGGTGTGGAGTTCAGAAGCCTTGGTCTTGTTGTGGTTGACGAACAGCACAGGTTCGGAGTTAAGCAACGTGAAACATTGACTTCAAAGGGGAGACTTCTTGATAGTCTTGTCATGACTGCGACTCCTATCCCCAGAACACTTGCCTTGACGGTATACGGTGATCTTGACGTATCAACAATTCATACGATGCCAAAAGGAAGATCGCCAGTACGAACGATACTGCTTGCCCGAAGCAGGATCGATCATCTCTATTCATTCATTTCGGAGGAAATAAAGATGGGTCATCAGATTTTCTTCATTTATCCTCTCGTAGAAGAGTCAGAGCAAGTGGACCTGAAAAATGCAACAGATGAAGCGGCAAGGCTAAGAGAGAAAGTCTTCCCTGGTACAGGAGTGGAACTGCTCCATGGAAGACTAACCGACACCGAAAAGCAAGAGATTATGCAGAGATTCAAATCAAAGAAGAGCATGATTCTTGTTTCCACAACTGTTGTTGAGGTAGGAATTGATATACCTTCGGCAACCGTTATGGTTATTGAACACCCCGAAAGATTTGGAATGGCGCAACTTCACCAGCTCAGAGGACGTGTAGGAAGAAGCAATCTCAAGTCGATCTGCGTCATGCTAATGAACCGAGCGATTTCGGGCGAAGCGCTCTCGAGGTTGAGAGAGTTTGCTTCGACCGCAAGTGGATTTGATGTTGCTGAGCTCGATCTTAGACTTCGAGGCCCCGGTGAGTTCGTTGGTTTGAGGCAGCACGGAATGCCTCAATTTCTTCTCGGCGACATTGTCGATGATCGAGATCTCCTTTTCAAAGCCAGGGAAGATGCTCAGGAGACTATTGAAAGAGACCCCGATCTTCTGGAGCATGGAGCTCTCAGAATCGAAATGCAGAGGCTATACTCGGAAAGAGTAAGATTGATAGAGGTTGGATAGTATGTTGGTCATAACGGGAGGGAAGTGGGCTAGACGATCTATAAAGACTCCTCCAAGGAGGAGTACAAGATATACACCTCAGTCCGCCAGAAAGGCCCTTTTCGATATAGTGGACGTGAGCTCGAAGACCTTTCTTGATCTCTTCTCAGGAAGCGGGATAATTTCTTTTGAAGCATTGAGCAGAGGCGCAATAGATGTAACATCAGTTGATTCATCAAAGAAGGCATGTCAATCAATTCTCGAAAGCAAGAATGGACTTGATCCTTCAGCGGACTTGAAAATAGTCTGCTCCGACTTTCGCAGAGCCATCCCTTCCCTCGTAAGAAAGGGTGTTGAATTTGATATTATCTTTGCAGATCCCCCTTTTGATGAACAATATATTAAACCTCTTATTGAATTGCTAGAACAAAACTCTGTCGTTCTAAACTCTAGAAGTCTCCTGATAGTCGAAACTTCAAAGAGAGAAAGCGATTCTCTTGCAAGAACCGGTACTCTGTTTAGGCTTATCGATCAAAGAGAATATGCAGGGATAGTATTCTCGATCATGGTGAAGAAATGAAGTTCCTAGTTGAAGACTCTCTTACAAAGCTGGCGAAGAAGCTCCGGTTTCTTGGCTTCGACACCGAGATATGCTCAAGAAATGAGATTGAAGGAGCTGTCAGTAATCGAGACGTATTTCTTACCAAGAGCAGGAAAGCTCTCGAAATTGCAATGAGATTCAGGATCAGATGTTACCTTATCAAATCTGAGAACTGGAAGTCGCAACTGAAGTCGGTCGTTCACAGGTTCAGGATAAATTACAAAGATATCGATTTCCTCAGCAGATGTTCAAAATGCAACGGCGAGCTAGAAATAGCCTCTCTTGAAGATCTTTGCGGAGTACCGGACTATATACTACTTACAAAAGAGAGCTTCTCAAAGTGCAAGAAATGCGGTCATATCTACTGGGAGGGAAGTCATGTTGAGCACATGAGACTGATAATAGAGATTGTCGAGAAGTGGTGATTGAACTGAGAGGAACGGGGTTTGAAACATCTTCTGATGAGATAATCCAGAGAATACTGAAAAGAATAGCGCTGGAAATCTCATCGGAACCATCACTCTTTATTCTGGAGAAGTACCGGGATGTCTTCAAGGAAGTGAATTTCAGAGAAGGATTCACCCGTACAGGAAGGGAAATTGGATTGAATAAGAATCCCTTTCTGAGAGAACTAAACAAAGCTGAAGTGTTCGAGAAGGAGATAGTCCTTTCTACTCATCTCGAGGAACACAAGGAAAAGGTTAAGTTCATAGGTTTGTTTTGCGAGGGTGAACCGCTTGGCCTTTTGACCTTCCCTACAAAATCTAAAGTCAAAGGCTCACTCGGAAGCTGGATAAAGGAGCTAGAAATGGTTCTGCACTATTCAATCAAGAGATCGCTAGAAGAAGAAGGCTACAGGAGACTGAAGCTTGTCTCTCGATTGACTTCGGTTCTCGAAACGGAAACCGATTCGGAAGAGCTTGTATATAGATCTCTTGAAATTGCCAGAGAGATGTTAAGGGTTAGATGGATCTTCTTTCTTGAAAGGCTTGACACCTCATTTCACCTTAGGGCAGCGATTGGTGAAGGAACAAGTCCTTTACGAGGAATAGAGATGAGTATTTCCGATGAGCAACTTGATGTTCTCTCAAGAGAGAGGCTTTTTGTTTCAGCCAAGAAGTCGGATCTTTCATCAGTAATCTTCACAGAAGAAGTCTCCGTGGGTTCGTTCATAGCAGTTCCACTCTTGGTCGAGGGAATGGTAGTTGGATTGATTGTTGCTGCCGATAGAGAAGAGGTAGAAGGTGAATTCAGAGCTTACAAACACCTTGACAGAGAAGATTTGAAGATGCTTGATGATATGAGTAGAAGGATGGCATTTGCCATAAGTAGGTTAAGACTTACTTCTCGACTGGAAATAGAAGTGAGAAAACTCAGGCAGCTCGGAAAGAAGCATGAGGAACTAATAAGCGAACAGAAAGAGCAACTCTTCAAATTGAGCGTGCTTCACAAAATCACAGAGGCAATGAAGAGAAGCCTTGACAGAGAGAGAATAATTAGAATTCTTCTTATGGGCGCAACCCACTCCTCCGGACTTAAATTCGATAGAGCAATATTCTTCAGAGTGGATAACGCACGTTCTGTTCTTGTTGAAGAGAGCAAAATGCTCTCAAAAAGCAGAGAAAACTCGGACAGATCAGTGTATAGCGATCTAGCAAGATATCTTCAGGATGTGTCGCTTGAGGAATCTTCAAAAGATGAAAATGAATCTGGGGCGTTGATTTCTTACCCGGGTAATATCATCCTTGAGAGAGTAGTCCTGAGGAAGAAAATCGTTCATGTCACACCCGAAATGCTTAGGCTGAGAGGGGAAGAGTTGGCTCTTCTCAATAGGATCATCGGTTCAGATGAATACTTGATTGTTCCCGTATCCGGTGAAGAAAAAGTATTAGGAATTCTGATAATCGACAACAGTGATTCTGGAAAGAGAATCAGCAATGCCGATACGGAGATTCTCGGGTTGCTTGCCGACAGCACAGGGGTAGCTCTGGAGCTTACGGAGAACTACGAGAGAATTGTCCAAATGGCTGAGAGCCTTGAGAAGGAGAAAAACCTATCTAATTACTATCGTAGGTTTGTATCAAGTATTCTTCAGTCTCTCGAATCGGCAATAATCGTCTGTTCGGTTGAAGGCAAAATAACAGAGGTAAACAGAACCGCTGAGTTCCTTCTTGACGTCAATAGAAATGACCTTATCGGAAAGAGCATCCAGTCCATGAATTTGAAACTCGACGGTATCATCGAACTACTCTTTGACGCGATGAGAATTGGAGAGACGATTACTTTGACTGATCAGCATTTTAACGCTTTTGGCGACAAGTATTTCGATGTTCAAATAACACCCTTGAGAGAAGAGAGAAGAAAGAAGCTTACCGGTGTGATTCTATCTCTAGATGAAATAACTAGAAGAAGAAAGCTGGAACAGGAGTTGAAAAGCAGAGAAAAACTCGCTGCTCTCGGAGAAATGTCTGCCAAAGTTGCTCACGAAATCAGAAACCCCATCACGATAATCGGCGGTTTTGTTAAGAGGATTCTGGCCTCTTCCGACAGGGAAAAAACTAGAGAATATGCGAAGATACTTATGGACGAACTCCGTAGACTCGACAGCATAGTTGGAGAAGTACTAGAAGCCTCGCGAAGAAGGAGTGTAACAACGGACGAGGAGTTCGATCTCGTTTCCATAACACGCGAGATACTTGCCGGTTTTGAAGAAAAAGCCGACCAAGAAAGTGTTAAACTTGTTCTATACTCAAGAAAAGATAAAATTGAGTATTACGGCAACAAAGACAGGATTAAACAGGTAATAATTAACCTTGTTCAGAACGCTATTGAGGCTTCTGAAAGTGATGGTGAAGTACGGATAACTATTCAAGAAGAAGATGATAGTATAGACTTTTCCGTCTGGAATGGCGGAAGAACGATACCAGAGGAGACCTTGAAGCGTATCTTTGAGCCGTTCTTCACTACCAAGACCCTTGGCACGGGTCTAGGACTTTCGATATGCAAGAAGATTGTTGAGGAACACGGGGGAGAGATTTCCGCTTCAAGCGGAAGCGGAGGAACTAACTTCACTTTCAGGTTGCCGACTAGAAGAGTTGGGAGGTTTGATCTTGAAAAGAGTGCTGATAGTTGAAGATGAAAAGAACATGAGGCTACTCCTTGAAGAAGAGCTCAAGGAATCGGGATATGAAGTCGAGGGCTCAAGTAGCGCAGAAGAAGCTCTGAGCATCTTAAAGCAGGGAACATCGTTTGATCTCATTACTATCGATGTTGAAATGGAAGGGATAAATGGACTTGAGCTAGCCGGCATATTGCGCGAAAAATATCCCGATAAGAAGATCGTTCTTTTGACAGCGTATACACACTACAAACATGATCTCTCTTCTTGGGCCGCTGACGCGTATGTCGTTAAGTCACCCGATTTCTCGGAATTGAAGTCTGAGATCAAAAGACTCCTGGAAGAGAACTGAAAATTGAAGAAGGAGGAAGTTACATGCGTTTGAGAATCATCCCGCTTCTAATATTGCTTGTTATTACAGTTTCCCTTTTCGGATACTCGGTTAGACCAGGTGATCTGCTATCAATATCTGTTTATGGTTCAGGCGATCTTTCCAGCGAAGTACTTGTTGGTCCTGACGGTACCGCTTCTATTCCACCGCTAGGAAATATTGCTTTACTGGGAAAGACTCTCGAAGAAATCCAATCTTTGCTTTCTTCTCAGTTCTTAAATCAGGGCATCCTTACATCTAAACCACAGGTTACAGTATCTGTGAAATCATATGCACCATTCATGTTCTACATCCTTGGGGAAGTAAACAAACCAGGGGCGATAGAGTGGCATGAAGGCACGATCGGAATCTCTCAGCTTCTTGCCCTTGCTGGCGGGCTCCAGGATGGGGCAGATCTCTCTTCTGCCTTCGTTGTCTATAAGGATGGAACCAGAAAGCACGTCGATCTGTCTTCCATTTTGTCGGCAGGCGAAGCTTTGAAGGAGAAGATTACGGAAGGTTCAACCCTATACGTTCCAACGGGTACAAAAGCATGGATCTTGACTATGGGAGAGTTCAGGTCACCTACTCTAGTGAAATTCAATCCAGGCATTACGTTAACCCAGGTTATTGCTAAGTCGGGCGGCCTTGCCGAAACGGCCGACAAAGAAGAGATTCTGATCATTAGCGATGAATTCCAGGGCAACTCATCCTCAATAAACCTGAATAGTATACTATTTGGAAGAGTAAGCGACCCGGAAGTCCCCGCCGGGAGTATCGTAATAGCAAACGATTCTTCATCAAAATCCGTGAAACTTCTTGGTGAGTTCAACAACCCAACATCGCTACCATACCGTGAAACACTTACCCTTCTACAGGCAATTGGAGAGGCCGGCGGCCTAAGACAAACTGCATCAGAAGGATTGTACATTCTGAGAAGCGGCGTCGCGGTACCTGAGTCCTTTGAAGTCGATAAGCTCTTGAGCGGTTCAATCGAGGACGTGAAATTGAATCCGGGTGACACGGTCTTCGTTCCTCGTCTGCGAGAAAGGTTCGTCTATGTCGCTTCAGCATCATTCGGCGGAAAAGTAGAATTCAGCATCGACGAGAATCTTACTCTTGTAAATGCTCTGGTTAAGGTAGACCTATACGACCCATCTAGTCTCGATTCTGTCGTGATAGTTGAACCTTCTGGAAAACGTTATGACTCCATCGAAAAAGAGGATATGCTTCTCGAGGCAGGCTCGATGATTATTATGCCCCACGGAGAGAAGACGGTCTTTGTAACTGGAGAGGTTAGAAACCCAGGCTCTCTACCCTTTTCAAATTTCGAAGAAATCACTCTCAGTAGAGCAATTGCTAAGTCAGGCGGTCTTAGTGAAAAGGCAGGACTTGTCGAGGTTCTTATGAAAGATGGAACAAGGCTCTTGTCAATAGAAGAGGCCACTAGAAGCTCTCTGGTCCTAGAACCGCAATCTATCGTTCTTGTTAGGGAGAAAGAACAGCGATTTGTCTACGTTGTCTCTTCCACAGAGGGAGGAAGAGTCGACTTTCAAGAGAATGAAGCCTTCACCCTGAGAAACCTCCTTGCCAGAATCAATCTCCTTAATTTCAAGTCAAGCAAGTCCATTTCGATTATTAGTTCAAACGGTACTAATCTAGAGATCCCTGCCTCGGAGTTGGAAGAGAAGGATTACTTCCTTGAACCCGGCTCAATCGTAATTGTTCCTGACACCAGCACTTGGGTATACTTGTTTGGAGAAGTGGGAAGACCCGGAAAAATCGAGCTAGATGAAGATGACCTTCTCTTAACCAGAGCCATTAGCGCGGGTGGAGGATTTTCGCAAAATGCCGACATTTCTTCAGTACAGGTTCTTTCAGGAACGAAAATAATCGACATCGATCTCGATAGAGTTCTTAAAGGTCTTTCAATAGACCCAAAAATTGAGTATGACGATTTAATCTATGTTCCAAGAATCGACAACAGATTCGTGTACGTTATCTCCGACAACAGCGGAGGCAAAGTTGACTTCTCTTCGGGAGAGAAGATCACATTGAGAAACGCTCTGGCGAAACTAAATCTCGTAGAGATTTCCTCAGAGAAGGAAATAAGAGTGATATCTCCTGACGGCGGCGAAAGAAGGATTCCTATCAGTTCTCTAATAAAGACTGACTGGGAACTTGAGACAGGAAGTGTTGTGTTCTATCCGCAGGCAAGCAACGTGGCGAATGTTCTTGGGCGAGTAAGAAACCCCGGTACAATCACCCTGAAACCCGGTATCCCCTTCAACCTGGCTACCGTGATTTCCGCTGCCGGTGGTTTTGATGACTATGCTGACAGATACGGCATAACAGTAATTGACTCGAGAGCAGCCTCAATAACCGTATATACTATGGATGATCTATCGAAGGATACCCCTCCGTCTATTCCTGATGGAGCAACAGTCTTCGTGCCCGAGATAGAATCAAGATATGTGTACATTCTTGGTGGTGTAAAGGAGCCTGGGCTCAAATTGATTAGCAGAGAAGAACCGAATCCCACCCTGACAAAGCTAATAGCAATATCCGGAGGGTTAATCGATCCTCTATCAAAAAACGTTGAAATAGTTGAATCCGACCAACGCAAGAAACTTGACCTTCAGGCAGTTATAAAGGGCATATCACTTGATCCACAGATAACAAGTGGTTCAATAGTATACGTGCCCGAGACTTCAGAACGGTTCGTTTACGTTATCTCAAGAGAAAAAGGCGGGAGAGTTGACTTTTCTAGTAATGAGGAGATCACCCTTAGAACTGCCCTTGCAAAGCATAACCTGCTTGATTTTGACTCAAACAGTAGAGTAACTGTGATTCTCCCCGACGGAACAAGAAGAGAAAGACAGATCTCCGATCTCAAAGATAATGACATGGTACTTTCACCCGGATCGATAATCGTGTATCCCAACGTTCTCCGCCAGATATTTGTGGTTGGTGCGGTAAATAGCCCAGGATTAGTTCAGTTCGAACCAGGAGAAAAAGTTACATTGACTACTCTAATTGCAAGAGCTGGCGGGATGACGCCACTTGCACTCAGCAACAAGATACAGATAACAGATCCCTTTGGTAGAACTTCCACAGTAAGTGTTGACCCAATACTACTAGGAAAGGCCCTCGATCTTACGCTTGAAGATGGGTCCTTCGTATATGTACCAGTTTATGAGGCTGTTAGAGTGAATGTAATTGGAGAAGTTAGAAACCCGGGAATCGTCGAGTTTTACAAGAATGAGACCCCTAGCCTGATGCTAGCCATTTCCAAGGCCGGCGGTCTAACAAATAGGGCCGCTTCGAATATAAAGATCACAGATCAAGATAGAGAGATTCGCTGGTTCGATCTAATTGAAGGTGAAGACATTCATTTGTCGGCAGGTCAGACTGTGTATATTGCCGGAGATGACCGCTACGTTTATGTTAGCGGAGAGGTGAATTCTCCTGGCAAGTATGAGTTTTCCTTCGAAGAGGAGATCACTGTTCTCAGAGCACTTGCGAGAGCAGGAGGAGAGAAGATTACTGCTTCAGACCAAGTTAGGATTCTTATGCCTTCCGGAGAGATTCTCCCGATTAGTCTGGCTGAAGTCAAGAACGAAGGTAGAGACACGGTAATTGAAGCGGGAAGCACGGTTATCGTTCCAAGAAAGGTGATTAGGATAACTGTTCTGGGTGCAGTAAACAATCCAGGCCTCTACACATTTAGCGTAGATGAAAGCCATTCTCTTTCTGATGCAATAGCAAAAGCGGGCGGAATAGTTGACGAGAATCAGGTTGGAAAGATAGTAATTCATGATGGAAAATCCGTCAGCGAGTTCACCGCATCGGTTCTGCAAAAGCGAGGGGATCCTCTATCAGACAACTCATACATTTATGTGTCGAGCAAATCTTTGATATCAATCACAGTGCTCGGCGATGTAGTAAGACCTGGAAAGTACGAGATCAGCGGAGAAAAACCTTCATTGGCGACAGCGATTGCAGTTGCTGGAGGACTCGACAAATCAGTGACTACGCTCAGTCTTGTAGGAATCGATGGCACAATAAAGCTGGTAGATGCACTGAAGACCGAGGAACTGGCTAGAAGCTATGTTAAGGATGATGATACCATTGTTGCGCTAAGAAACTATGATTCATTCGTTACTGTCGTAGGAGACGTCAAGTCACCAGGCATATTCTCTGTTTCAGAATATGGGGAGCTTTCGCTTGCAGAACTACTGAGTCTTGCAGGGGGTCTTGCCAGCTTCGAAACCAGGGGCAGAATCTTCATCTCTTATTCCGGAAAGACTGAAGAAGTGATTACTACCCCGGAAGATTTCCTCACATTAACCAGAAGGATTGTCCCACCGGGGTCAACGATATATGTTCCTTATTCTGAACCCGCCAGAGTGTACGTCTTTGGCGAAGTGCAGAGACCGGGAGTTGTAAGGTTCTATGATGGCATAACGGCAATCGAGGCGGTCGTCGAGGCGGGAGGTCCCACAAGCTATGCAGTTTTAGGTAACGCGCTGCTGTTCCAGGACCCTGACAAACAGCCTCTGGTACTTGATCTTGATCAGCAGAAGGGGAAGCCTGCGAAAGGCAACGTTCCTTTGACGCCGGGAAACATCATTTTCGTTCCCCAGTCGTCTATCGTGAACATCAAAGACATCATGTCGATTGTTGCTTCATCGCTTAGCATAGTGAATTCGGCCGTCGGCATATTCAAGTGAGGTTGATCTGCATTGAATATCGACTCTCACTGCCATCTGCTCCCTGGAGTGGATGACGGTGTTGATAGTATTGAGGAGTCTCTGGCACTCCTTGAAGAAATGAAGCTCAAGGGGCTTCAGAGACTTTACTTGACACCTCACCTTTTTTCCCCGATGAGTCCTTCGGATCCTGAACAGATAGTGAAGAGATGGAACGAATACCATTTTGAACTGAACTCTCACTCAGTTGAAGTCTTGCTTGGCTCTGAGATATTCTTTAGACCAGAGATACTGGACGTCGATCTGATTACTATGGGTGGGTCAGACACTGTTCTATTGGAGCTTCCAACGCAGCGAAGACCTCACTATCTGTTTGAAGTGATCGAAAAACTGCAGGTCAAGGGATTAAGAATAATACTTGCTCATGTTGAGCGTTATGAATACCTTTTCAAAAAAGGCGGGTTGTTTTTTGGCAAGCAAGAGCTTACAGACGATATACTTAGGCTTAGAGACATGGGAGTTCTCTTTCAGGTAAACTGGAACAGTCTGGACAAGAATCCCAAGACTCGGGTTCTTATCAACGAGGGAATAGCCGAGATCATTGGAAGCGATAAACACAAGTCTGGCGACAACAGACTCTTCATAGATTTTCACGATGATCGATGTAGGTTTTTTTTGAACGATTACTATCTCTAGATGGAGGTGCTTTCGTGAGCGAGTTCGAGGGCAGCGATTATAGGGAACTAACTCTTGAAGACATTTTTAGAATGTTTAAGAAGCGAATGGTTCTCTTCGTTTCTATTGTACTTGCAGTAGTTGTTGTCACAGGCGTTTATCTCATTTTCGCTACGCCAATTTATGAAGCCAGCGTCACCATCAAGGTCGATCCAACCTCTCAATCATCTGTGGGGGATCTCTTTAGTAGTTCCCTTACAGGGAGCTCGGGATCGAATATCTCAACCGAGGTTGAACTTATTAAGAGCAGGACGAACATCGAAGAGATAATCGAAGTGCTCGGGTTGGTCGACAGAGTATATTCAGAAGAGACGAAGGCTCGGCTACTATCGGAAGGTTATTCGGACCGTGATCTAGTAGCTTCACTCACGCGAAGTATTTCATCAATGATAACTGTCTCACCTGTTAAGGATACCAGGATTGTCAGAGTCTCAGTTCAGAACAAGGACCCCGTTCTTGCGAGGGATATCGCCAATACCCTAGCCGAGGTTTACAATACCAAACTGGCAGAATTGTCAAAAAGAGACCTGACAAGAAAACGTGAATTCATTGAGGCACAGATCCCACTTCTGGAGAGCGATCTGAACGAGGCTACCGATAAGATAAAGCAGTTCAAAGAAGAAACAGGCATCTACGTACTCGACAAGCATGCCGATCAACTATTCCAAATGCTCAGCAACTATGACAAGCAGCACAACGAACTGATGATCTCCGCTGAAGAGAAGAAAGCAGAAATCGAAACTTACCAGAGTATGCTCGACGATTTTGACAGCACTGATTCAAAGAGCATAAAGGCACTTTGGGTTCAAACATCTGAGAGTTTTTCCGTAAACCCCGTGCTTACCAGTCTAAGACAGAGCCTTGCAACTCTTCAAGTTGAGCTTGCTTCGCTGGAGGAGCAATATCCAAAAACTGACCCTAGAGTGAGATCGAAAATCACAGAGATTTCGAAGACTGAGAGTTTGATTGCAGAACAGATTCAAAACGAGTTCATAATCTCAGGCCAGGGCATGACCTTGAATCCTGCGTACCAGCAGATAATAACTGGCGTCATCAGTTCAGAAGCAGGATTTCAAATCCTTCAAGCTTCGATTCAGGCAGTCGGTCTTTTGAGGGACCAGTATCAATCTGAACTGAGAAACCTGCCGGCAAAGGAGCAACAGCTGCTCGATCTTGAGAGGCAGATAGCAGTTAAAGAGAGCCTCTACACCTTGCTTCTGGAGAGACTTGAGGAGGCAAAGATCAGTGAAGCTGCCGTAGTTGGAAACGCTGCAATTGTCGACCCCGCGACCGTGCCTCAGTCGCCGGTGAAACCCAACAAGAAACTATCTCTGGCCATTGGAGGAGTTTTGGGGATCTTTCTTGGAATGCTAATGGTCTTTCTTGCCGAGTACCTCGACAAAACTCTCAAGACAGAGGAAGAGATAGAACGTTTCAGTAGGCAGCCGATAATCGGAAGAATTCCGAGTATCGAAGGAACAAGCGAAGAAATGTATGTCGAGAAAAACCCGACCGCCCCTTCTTCAGAATCGATAAAGCTTGCAGCAAGCAATCTCTCTTTCACGATGGGCGAGGGAAAGACAGTGGCAGTTACATCGGTTCTCCCTACTGAGGGAAAGAGTTTTGTAATTGCAAATATCGCCTATTCAATGGCAAACAGCGGTCAAAGAGTAGTCCTCTTGGACCTTGATCTGCGTCGCCCCAGGGTCGAAAAGATACTTAAAGCTGGCAAGAGAACCAAGGGCGCGGTGGATGTGATAATGGGAACTGCCTCAATTGATGAAGTTGTCGAGAACTACGCTGAAAACATGGATTTCATAGGGGTGGGAAGCATTCCCCCGAATCCCACAATAGTCCTTTCGTCGAAAAGGATCGACACTCTCCTTTCTGAACTGAAGCAGAGATATGACAGGGTTCTGATAGATATGCCACCGGCGGTTGTCACTTCAGACGTTTCTTTGGTGGGAAACAAGTTAGACGGAATCGTGCTAGTTGTTAGGCCCGGAAAGGCAATAAAAGATGGCTTGAGAATAGTTGTGGAGAATCTCAAGACCGTGGGAGTGAAGATTCTTGGAGTAATAGTCAATGGAGTAGATGAGAAGAATTCAAGCTATTACTACCACTACTATTACTATTACAACGAAGAAGGAAAAAGAAAAAAGAGAAGGAAGAGGACCAGCAAGTAGATGTTTCAGGCAATAACGTTGCTTTTTGGCAAGCTATGAAGACAACATATTGAGAAGGTATCTCTTTGTAGAATTCTAATCTCATTTTTCGAGGTGGTCTTAATGACGGAGAAGAAACACCTAATAGACTTCGAAACCATTGTTTATCTGATTCTGACTCTGTTTATTCCTTTGTTTGTCACCAAGGGATTCACACACGAGCCTTCAACCGGAAAACATCTCTTCTACGTTGTCGGATTCACAGTAATCTTCCTTTCTGTGTTTATTAGGAAGAGAGAGGTTTTGATGCGGTTTGGGTACGTACATCTGGCCTTTTTCGGAATCGGAATCGCTGCCTTACTCTCGTTGATTGTGGTTTCGATGGACAATCCTCAGTACTTCAGGTACTCTTTGGAGATTGCTCTTTATGTTGTGTTCCTTTCCTTCACCGCGATCTATATTTCCAGTAAATGGGACTCCGTCGAGAAGATTGAAGTAATTATGCTGTTCTTCTTGATTGGAGCAGCCGTTGTCGCAGCTGATGCACTCCTTAACTTCTACCTGGGATTTGACATTTTTCTAGGCAAGGTCGG
The DNA here is from genome assembly GCF_002425715.1 of Mesotoga sp. UBA5557. Lineage (NCBI taxonomy): Bacteria > Thermotogati > Thermotogota > Thermotogae > Kosmotogales > Kosmotogaceae > Mesotoga > Mesotoga sp. UBA5557. The sequence goes on along the minus strand of NZ_DIMV01000073.1, from coordinate 33,950 downwards.
AGAACCTTTTGCAAGAGCCTCCGCTAGATCGACTATTGGAAACCCGAATTTCGTCTCTGATTACATGGGCATGACAATTCCTATGATCTTCTATTTCCTGATCTCCAGAAGACCACTCGGGATTCTGTTCAAGAGTGCAAGAAGTCAACTTATCCTTAAGATAATCATGCTGGTATTCTTGATTCCGATGGTAGCCTCTGTATTTGTATCACAGACGAGAACGGTAATAACTGCGATATTCATAGGCAATCTACTATTCTTGCTATTGTACTTCTTCTTGAGGAAAGGAAAGAAGCCAGAAGCTCTGGAAACCTCTGAAGAGAAGAAGTTGAAAAGACTCTCACTCATCTTTCTTCTGTTGGCTCTAGTAATCATAGCCGTATTGTCATATCTTTATCTCACACCATCTCCCCTGACCGGCGACGGAAAAATCAATATCACTGCCAGACTTGAATATGTATTAACTTCCTCTGGATCGTGGAAAGAGAGGTTCTCAGCATGGTACAACTCGCTTTTCCAGTGGCTCGATGATACCAATAAGCTGAGAATTCCTTTCGGGAGTGGAATCGGAACGTTTCAGCTGTATCATCTCTTATACAGTCCTCAAGTACTTAACCATAGTCCTGACTTCATGCCTGTATGGAATAATTTCAAGAGGACTCACAACGACTACGTCCAGGGTCTGGGAGAGATGGGAATCATCGGCCTCCTCTTCATTGTATTGATGGTCGGCCTACTGGTCTTCAGGTACGTAAAAAACTTGTTCAGAATAGACAATAAGAGGGATCTGCTGCTTTATGGCTCCCTGGGAGCGGGAATATTTTCCCTGGCAGTTCACAGTTTCTTTGAATTTCCTCTCCACATGCAGCCAAATCTTATGCTGGCCATCTTTTTGGGATCTATCGCCGTTGGAAAGTACTTCAATCCAGATCTGAAGGAAAGAAAGCTTCCAAGAGTTCCTGCTGTGATTGCCTTGTTCGCTATAGCCGCCGTACTGATCTTCCTGAAGACGTCGGCGTTTCTTGGAGAGGGCTTCTTCAGAATTGGACAAACTAACCAGCAGTATTATCTTGCTTACTATAATCAAGCACAGAACATCAATCTAAGTGCTCTTCAGCAAATCAAGAATGAGATCAGCACTTTCTCTGGCAACTACGCTCACCTGCAAGATGTCGCGAGTTATATGAATGTGAAGGGAAGCGAGATCCGATCGAAGTATCCTGGCGCCAATCAAATCGATCTTCTTGAGCTAGCTGAAAAAGAGAGACAGAGCGAGATCAGAAAACTATTGGATGAGATAAACAATCGAATAAACCAGTACAACTTCTATATTTCCAAGGCGGCGGAGTTCTATGATAAGGCATTAGCCGATTTCAAACTTTCAAACAGACTGTATCCCGTATTTGGCAAACCCTTATGGTATATTGCAGGCCTGGGAACAAAGGCACAGCGACTTGAGACAGCGAGAGACAACCCGGAGCTCATGAAATCGATTCTAACAGGGAAGGATGAGTATTCCTCTGACATAATACTTGAGTTCAAGGGAGATCCCGAAATAATTCCGGTTCATAGAACAAGCATTAGAACTCTTCCGTTCGCTGAGTTCTTCCAGAAGCACGCTTCGGTTTTCGACAATCCTGAACTTGTGTCGGGCTTACAGCTTTACTTCATTACACAGATTCAGATGATACTCGATGCTGCCGACTACTATGAATCATCTGTTATACTGTTCAGCGAGCGCCAGACGCCAAGGATTCTTGGCCGCCTATACACAAGCTTGAATAGCGAACTCAAGAAGTACTTCAACTTCATCAATTCTAGAGAAAGCACTGTGGTCTCTGCCTTTGGAGAAAGCGGAGAGTTCAGGCAGATAATCATAGATCTGGTATACGAAAGTGGTGATCGAGCAACTTACTGGTTTGATCTTGCGATCACTCTTCTTCCCGGCACATGGAACAGATACCCGGACTGGGAGGACATCTACATTGAATATTTGAACTCAATACCCTCGATTGTTGATTCTATAGATGCACAGAAACTGAAGATACTTGAGGTTGTCCGGAAACACGTATGGGCCTGTGAGAACATGGGACCGGCAACTCCAGACGAAACACTGCAATTCGCAGTACAGTGGGGCAGATCAAATCTATCTGGAGAAGAATTAAGTAGCTTCGAGCAAAATCTGAAAAATATTTACGAAAGAGTGGTCAATCTAAATAGGGATCTGATTGAGAAGACGCCCAATCTTCCAGAGAAAACCGTTGATCAGATACAAAGCTTAATCTCGCTCTTCGAAACGCTTTGAGTGATTTTCCCTGGTATACATTTAGCTAGGTAAATGATATAATACTTCTGGAGGTGTCCTGTGAAGAAGTTCTATGTTACCACGCCAATATACTACATAAATAGTGAGCCTCACATTGGCTCTGCCTATACTACAATAATTGCAGATGTAATTGCCAGATACAGGAGACTCTCCGGCTATGAAGTATTCTTCCTCACTGGCACCGATGAGCACGGTCAAAAGGTCTTGAATGAAGCGCTAACGAGAAATATCAATGCTCAGGAATACTGCAATATAATGGCCGCCAAATTTAGAAAGCTCTGGAAAGATCTTGAATTGACGAACGATGGGTTCGTGAGAACTACTGATGAGAATCACATGAGAGCCGTGCAGGAATTCGTTTCACGACTAAAGGAAAACGGTGATATTTATAAGGGGAGATATGAAGGGTGGTACTGCATACCAGATGAAACTTTCTGGAATGAGGAAGATCTGAAGGAAGGAAAGACTTGCCCAGAATGTGGTCGCGAAGTGAAATGGGTGAGTGAAGAGAACTACTTTTTTAGACTTTCTAAGTACAATGATCCTCTTCTCAAACTCTACAAAGAGAACCCTGAATTTGTCCAACCGGATTTTAGAAGAAATGAAATGCTGAAAATTCTCGAATCCGGGCTGAAGGATTTAAGTATAACGAGAACGTCTTTCAATTGGGGGGTACCGATGCCTGACGATCCAGAACACGTGATTTATGTTTGGGTGGACGCGCTGATAAACTACTTGAGTGCAATCGAGTTCCCGAATGATCACGACTCCTTTGAACGGTATTGGCCCGCCGATGTGCATCTGATTGGAAAGGAGATAAATCGTTTTCACTCGATTATTTGGCCAGCTATGCTTATGTCTGCTGGAATCTCTTTGCCTAAGCAGGTTTATGCCCACGGATGGCTAACAATTAATGGTCAGAAGATCTCCAAGTCATTGGGAAACGCGATAAGTCCGATGACCTTTGTCAAGGTTTACGGTAACGACGCTCTGAGATACTACCTCCTAAGGGACATCCAGTTTGGTCGCGATGGCGACTTTTCCGAAGACAACCTTATTGGCAGGATCAACGCAGATCTTGCAAACGATCTGGGTAATCTTCTGCATAGAACAGTCGTTATGATTCAGAAGTTCAATGACGGAGTTGTTCCTGAAAGAGGCGTAGAAGAGATGGTTGATGAGTCCCTTAAAGAGCTTTCGGAAAGCACCTTTTCCACATATGTGGACTCAATGGATAGACTCAGGTTCACACAGGCACTTGAAAGTGTCTGGGAACTCATAAGATATGGTAACAAATACATCGATCTGACTGAGCCATGGAAGCTCGGGAAAGACAACGAAAAGAAAAAGAGACTAGACACTGTCCTGCACAATCTTGTTTGTGTTCTTGGAAATGTGTCGTTAATGATTGAACCGGTTATGTTCAATACTGCAAAGGAGATTCGAAAACGATTAGGTATTGAGTCGAGAATGACTCTTCAAGACCTTGACTGGGCCGATCCGTATTCTGGAAGTAGAGTCAGTCACGGTGAACCGATTTTTCCGAGAATTGACATAGAAAAACATAAGAAGGTGACAGATTTGAACGGTCAGGATACTAAGCCCGAAACTGAAAATAACGTTCTAATATCAATCGACGAATTCACCAGGGTTGAACTTAGGGTGGCGGCTGTAATTGAGGCGGAGAACGTTCCGAAATCCAAGAAACTTGTCAAGTTGCAGCTCGATCTAGGTGAACTTGGCAAGCGGCAGGTCGTAGCTGGAATCGCTCAATTCTACAGCCCGGAAGAATTGGTCGGTCTGAAGGTGGTGGTGGTCGCTAATCTTCAACCTGCAAAACTGATGGGGATTGAGTCAAACGGGATGCTTCTTGCCGCAAAGATAGGAAATGCGCTTTCACTGCTAACTGTTCATAAGGATCTGCTTCCAGGCGCCAAAGTCTCATGACAAGTAGAGGAGGAATAAGTCTTTGCCCGAAGAAATTATCCACAAGAATATTGATGATGAACTGATTAATTCATACATGCTCTACTCTATGAGCGTTATAGTAGGGAGAGCGATTCCGGATCTGCGCGATGGTCTGAAACCTGTTCAGAGAAGGATTCTTTTCGGGATGTCGGAATTGGGTCTTCGCCATAATCAGAGTTTCAAGAAAAGCGCTCGTATAGTCGGAGAAGTCATGGGAAAGTTCCATCCCCACGGCGATGCTGCCATTTACGACGCTCTAGTGAGAATGGCTCAACCATTCTCTATGCGTTATCCTCTTGTCGAAGGGCAGGGCAACTTCGGATCAGTCGATAGAGATCCTCCTGCTGCAATGAGGTATACCGAAGCACGAATGCAAACTCTTGCAGAAGAATTGCTTCAGGACATCGATAAGAGCACCGTACCGATGATGCCGAATTTCGATGGGTCTCTTTCAGAACCTGATGTGCTTCCTACGAAAATCCCAAACCTACTCCTGAATGGCACTTCTGGAATTGCCGTGGGAATGATGACGAGCATACCACCACACAACCTAATCGAAATCGTTGATTCCCTAAATCTGCTGATAAAGGATCCAGATTGTACGGTTTCCGATCTCTTGAAATTCGTGAAGGGACCGGATTTTCCTACTGGCGGAATGATAATGGATGCTGGATCCATCCCTTCAATATATGAGGAGGGGAAAGGAAGAATCACCGTTAGAGCTATTGCCGAGATTGAAGAGTCAGGTGGAAGTCCTCAAATAGTTGTCCATGAGATACCTTACAACACATCGAAGGCAGATCTAATTCAGCAGATAGTTAGCGCAACTCAGAACCACCGCGACCTTCAGATAAGAAACATAAGGGATGAGTCCGATCAAAAAGGGCTCAGGGTAGTTATTGAACTGAAACGCGGTGCCGATCCTAACGTAGTCCTTAATCTTCTTTTCAAGCATACACAGCTTCAAACAACCTTTAGCGTGAACATGCTGGTTATCGACGAGAAGAAGCGCCCAAGAGTAATGAATCTTAAGCAAATACTTCAGGGCTTTCTTTTTCACCGGTTCAATGTAATTAGAGCAAAGACTGAATACGATCTTGAGCAAGCATCCAGAAGAGCTCACATTGTAGAGGGGCTGACGAAGGCGACAAGATCTATTGATACAGTTGTAGACATAATAAGGAATTCGGCTAATACGGAAGAGGCATCCAGGAATCTGATGGAAACACTTGAAGTAACTGAGGAGCAAAGCGCCGCGATTCTAGACATGCGAATGGGTAAGCTTACAGGAATGGAAATCGAGAAGCTTCTCGGTGAGTACAGGGATTTGGTAGCCAAGATCAACGAGTACAGATTGATTCTAGGAAGTGATGAAAAGGTCTATGAGATCATTGTTAAGGAGCTCGATGAAATAAAGACCAAGTACGGAGATGCTAGACGCACTAGGATTGATTTGGGCAATGGAAGGGATTTTGACATCGAAGACATGATTCCGGATGAAGAGATCGTCTTGATGGTAACAAAGAAGGGGTACATAAAATCTACACCTCTTGAAAGTTACAGAAAGCAAGGGCGTGGTGGCAAAGGCGTCATCGGAGTAAGAACGGGCGAAGAGGATTTCGTTGTCAACATTCTTACAACAACCAGGCTTAGCAAGACAGTTATCATCACATCAAAGGGAAAAGCATACGTACTTAGCAACCACATCATCGATCACTCTTCGAGAGACTCAAAGGGAAAGCTTCTCGCCAACTACATCAAGATCGATCCCGATGAGAACGTACAGGCAGTCCTTTCAACGAGAAAGGAAGAGGTTCAAGGAAAGCATCTGGTTATTACCACTAGATCTGGCAAGATCAAGAAGACGGTATTCGAGGCCTTCCTGAATGTGAGGGTATCTGGAATTAGGGCAATCGGTTTGAACGAGAACGATAGGGTGATAGATGCTTCACTTGCATCAAGGGAAGATGATACCATTATTATTTCAACAAGGAACGGTATGGTAACTAGATTTCCGCTTGTACAGGTACGTGCAATGGGAAGAGGAGCAGCAGGAGTTATGGGCATAAGACTGAAGAAGAATGACGAGGTCGTTGGAGCCAGCATCGTTTCTGCTGACGACAAAAGATTCCTCCTGACAACTACAGAAAAGGGAGGAGGAAAGAGAACCTGCATTTCCGAGTATAGATGCCAGAATCGTGGAGGCATGGGTGTAAAGAACATCTACGGACTCGAGAAGATCGGTCCTGTTGTCGGAACTCTCGTAGTGACCAGCGAAGACGAGATTATTCTTGCGACCAAGTTGGGCATGTCAATAAGAATTCCTATCTCACAAGTTAGACCGACCGGAAGAATAACCAAGGGAGTTAGGATAGTGGACCTAAAAGAAAACGATACCGTCGCTACGATGGCAGTTGTCGTTGATTAGTAACCCAGCCAAGAATAGGGGGTGTAATGAATTGACTCTGACCGAGAAACAAAAGAAGATCCTGGAGTACATTGAGAATTTCATTAAGCTCTATGGTTACCCGCCTAGCATAAGAGATATCTGCAGAGACTTTGAAATATCTTCTCCAAGGGGAGTGGCAAAGCATCTTGAGTCACTTGAGAAGAAGGGTTACATTGAAAGAACCGGCGTTTCTCGAGGAATAAGAGTCTTGAAGAGTCCTGACGGCTCATCGCTTGAACCTGGCGAAGATGTTGTCATGCTCCCTGTTATTGGTAACGTAGCAGCGGGTGAGGCTGTCCAAGCTGTCCAGACTGAGGAAGAGAAAATTCCTGTTCCTTTGTGGATGATAAGAAGAGGTTTTGAATACTACATGCTGAAAGTAACCGGAAACAGCATGATTGACTCTCATATCATGAGCGGTGACTTTGTTATCATTAGAAAACAGGAATGGGCTAATAACGGTGATATTGTTGTGGCCCTAATAGACGACGAGTATGCTACCCTTAAGAGATATGAGAACGAGGGACCTAAGATTAGGCTGGTGCCTTCAAACCCGGAGATGCTTCCAATTGTCGTTGAAGCAAACAGGGTGAAAATCCAGGGACGGCTTTCCGGTGTACTCCGCTGGTACAAATAGCAAAGCCATTTCTAAGGAGTATGAACATGAAAATCGCAGTTGCTTCTGATCACGCTGCCTATCAGCTCAAAGATTTCGTTGTAAACTACATCAGAGAAAAGGGGCATTCAGTGGTCGACTTCGGTCCTGAATCTGGTGAACGATCTGTTGATTACCCAGACTATGCTGATAAGGTATGTAAGTCGGTAACCACCGGAGACTCCGACTTCGGTGTTTTACTATGTGGGACTGGAATTGGCATGTCGATTGCCGCAAACAAATATCGGGGTGTTCGCGCTGCTCTTTGTCTATTTCCGGAAATGGCCGAACTTGCCAGAAGACACAACCACGCTAACGTTCTCGTGCTGGGTGGAAGGTTGATAGGCAGCGAACTCGCCGGTTGGATAGTGGAAGCTTTTCTCACTTCAACTGAAGAGGGCGGACGTCACCAGGTCAGAGTGGACAAGCTTGAGACTGGACCTTCCGGGGACAGGGTGAATGGAAATTGATAACTTACTATGACAGAAGACATCTCTTTCATCTACCTATGAAAGAACTGGAAGACGGTCTTTGGATCGAAAATCCGGACAAACCTGAAAGGATAGAGGCAATCCGCAGCACGCTGGAGACCGCGGGCTTTCGTATTAGGGAACCAAGGGATTACCACTGTTCTCATCTTTATCAGGTGCATACACCAGAATACGTTGAATGGTTAAGAGAAAAGAGTCTCTCAGTATCAAGAGACAGAGAGTACTTCCCCGAGGTCTTTGGATATGACAAACTCTTCGATACTGGCACGCCGGTCACCTCGGGTTGCTATGTTGGAGGGCTTGCTGCCGTTTCCACAGCCTTAAACGCCGTCGATTCAATCCTCGACAGTGAGAGTGTTTCCTATGCTCTTTGCCGACCCCCAGGACATCATGCCGGTATATCGACTGGTGGAGGATACTGCTACTTCAACAATGCAGCAATTGCCGCGCGATACTACCAAAAACACACTAGAGGCTTCGTTGCAATTCTTGACGTCGATTTCCATCACGGAAACGGAACTCAGGAGATCTTCTACTACGACGACACGGTATTCTATGTCTCCATTCATGGCGATCCAAAGATATTCTACCCCTGGATAAGCGGCAACTCTTGGGAGATTGGTTCCGATTCGGGCGAAGGCTTCAACATGAATTTCCCTCTTCCGGGTGGCACAGAGGGACCTGAATATATGCGAACTCTTTCGAAAGCACTTCAGGAAATCGATGATTTTTCCCCTGACTTGCTTATTATTTCTCTTGGAGTTGACAGCCACAAAGACGACGGGATAGGCCATTTCAGTTTGAACAATGAGGACTTCTCAATGATGGGGAAACTCATACAGGAAGTTGATGTTCAAAAGCTTATTGTACAGGAGGGTGGCTACAACCCTGTTGCGAACTCAGAATCTGTGCTTAACTTTTTGACTGCAGTAGTTTAACCTTGACTCACCAATAAAGAAAGCGCGGCTAAAGCCGCGCTTTCTTTATCTTCTTAGAATGCAGGCCCAAAACCAAAGAAGGGAGTTCCATAATACGGCTTGCCATACTTGGAATTCTGTTCAGCAAGGCTCGTGTTGTATCCGTAACCAAGACGAACCAACCCAATCATTGGAATTGATATATCTATGCAAAGACCAAAGTCAGCAAGAAAGTTTCCTCCGATTATGTCCCCGCCCGAACTGTTCCGATAGAAAAGCAAGTCGCCGAACCCAACTATGTCAACAGGTATTGACGATGTTTCCGGTGTCAACGGATATCTCAGCTGGGCAGAACCGACAGTTACACCGTAGGAATTCTGGCCGATACTCTGAGAACCCCTTACCCTAATGAGAGAGTCCGGGCTAAACAGATAGTTTCTGAAGACACCGTTTGAAGAGAGCGGGAAAAGCTGCTGCGTTCTTATTCTGAAGCCAAGAACTGGATCTCCTATTGACATGAAATTCTTGTACTCTGCATATCCCGAAAGGAACAGTTTGTCGTCCTTCCCAAGGATACCTCTAGCAGTGAGGCCGGCAAGATACTCACTTCCCATTGTCGGCCTTAGGATGTCATCTCGGGTAGAGAGCTGATAACTTATCCCAGTAAACAGCCCGTCAAAGCTTTCCGAGACGCTCCCAGTATCGTCGCCAGTCGCAGGCTTGGTCTCTGTAGAAACCTTGCTCTCTGACATAATATACTCATACCCCGCAGTGAACCCAATTTTCTGTCCGGGTGACAGCTTGTAACTTGGAGTAAATGAGAACATGAACTCTGTATCCTGAGAAGCTTTGGTTACTATGGTATCGGTGGAATCGATTGTTGTCGTAAATCCAGTAAATTTCAGTCTGAAGGCCGTGTCCAAGTCAAGCCTGGAACCACCGATCTTGGGAATCGAATAGCCTACAGTGGCATCAAAGGCAGGTCTTCTCGTTGTTGTTTCCGTGGCTCCTTCAGTCACAAAAACTTCTTTGTTGTTGGGCATTGGAACGGTAACACTGAACGTAGTTGAGATATTCTGACCATAACCCCACACATTGAGCAGTCCGAGATCAAGATAAAGATTCAGACCATTCTGCCATCCTCCGCCGCCACCAATCCTGTTGTTTTTATCGGTTTCCATAAGTGTGATCTTCACATCCAATGCATCGCTACCTACAGGAACAGGAGCAATATCCACTTTCGAGAAGTAACCTGTGTTGTTTAGGAAGGCATATGTGTTTCTAAGCTCATCCAAGGACAAAACCTTACCCTTCTCAATGACGATTTTGTCATTGATGAGATAATCCTGAGTCTTCTTTGGACCATCAAATTCAACTGTTACATCTCTCACCAAAGGCTCAGTTATCTTCAGACTGAAGAAGCCGATTTTTTCATCAATTACCGGCTCAATTCTCATAAAGGGATAACCCCTATCGGTGTATAAGTCTTGAACTGCCTGAATTGCCTTTGTCGCAATCTCGTTGTCAACCATCTGACCTTCAGCAAGACCGGTCTGTCTAAGGATTTCTCCTTTCTGCAAGTTAACGCTCCCCTCAATAAAGACACTTCTCAATTCGAATCCCGATTTTACATACTCTATCGGCGTGAAAGTGATACTCATTGATAATGCGCTGCTTTCCCTAACTTCATCGGGAAGCGTCACCTGTCTCACGCTTTTCAGGGCGTTATTCAATGTCACGATCATCGCCTGATAAGTTCTGTCATCGAATCCCCACTGTCCGTTTGAATTAGCATAATAAGTGGAGTAAATCGTCTGAACGACTCTGTTAATGTCTTCGACTCTTGGAACATACTTTTTCTTAGAATTGACCCATCTAATCAGGATCGAAGTATCGTAATACTTTTTCAAATAATCTATCTCCAATCTACTAAGGAGATAGGATTTAGCTTCATCCGATATTGGAGCATCGATCGAAAGCTCCCACAGGAAAGAGATTTTAACTGTAAAAGTGACCTTCACCTTATCAGTAACATTACCTGAAAAAATGTCGGCTCTGTCTTTATCGGTCTCCCACTCTACCCGTACAAACGGTTCTATATAACCGCTTTCAGCCAGTTTGCTCTCTATTGCTTCTAGGGTTAAGGGAATATCATACATCAACCTTGAAGGATTCATAGGTTTGCCACTCTTGATAACTGAAGCAGCTTCGAGTAGAGATGTTTCAACGATTTTCGGACCGTCGAAAACAACTGAAACCTCTACAACAGGGTACTCTTTGACCTGAACTGTCAGAAGTCTGGATGCTTCATCGAAGCTGTGATAAACATCGGAAAAGTAACCACTGTTCTTCACTCTCTCTATCGCCTCTTCAAGTTCAGAACCGCTTATTTCCTTTCCACGCTGAATGTTCAGAATCTCTAGAACTTCGTTGTCTGAGATCACTCTGTTGTCAAGAACAGCGATCCTTGACGGAACGATGCTTGCCAAACCAAACCCACATAGCAAAAGCATACTGAGAATAATCGATAATCTTCTAATGGACATCCGATAAACCTCCCAATGAAATTTCTGCCTCCTGAAGAATTTCAAGAATCATCTTCATTTTGACTGGAAAAACGAAACAGTCGTTCCCCAGAACTTCTCTGAATTGAGCCGAGGAGAAAGAATAACCATCTTCATCTAGAACTCTCTCTATTGTCCAGTCTACATTTTCTTTCATAGTAATCACAGCAAATAGAGTCGATGGGACATCACCTACAGGCTGGCAGTCGACACTTGAAAGAATGAACAGTGCGCTAACCTCTGTACCAATCCCAGGCTCTGAACGAATTTCGAAGTTGCCTCCCGTAGATTCAGCTGCAAACTTCAACATCGGCAAGCCTAATCCGAACTTGACTTTCTTTTTCTTTTCCGTATAGAAAGGATCCATGACTGCTTCCAAAGATTGAGCATTAATCCCCTTACCCCAATCCACAACCGAGAAAAAGAGAGTCTCTTCCTTCCTTTCTTCGATCGTTAACTTCGCTGTTTTTGTTCCAGAATCTACTGAGTTCTGAGCAATATCCAGTATATGGTCGCAGATTGTTCTCAGTCCCATATTATACTCAACGCCCTTCCTGAGGAAAAAATCGCAGTTTTGAACTCCTCGAAGCTTCTTGTGCTGGCCGAAATTGACACCGTGGGCTTGATTAGGTCTAAACTATGTGCATCACTTGAATGTATAATGTTTTTTGTCTGCAGCCCCCGCTTCAGAGTCCGTTCAAAAGAAATCTCCATGGGCACTTCTATACATTCTTCTGGTACAAGTCCGAGCTGCACAATGAGACCCATTTTCCTATCAATATGAGCCATTACTGAAATCCCACCATTCTCTTCTACAGTCTTAAGAGTCTCAGAAATGCTCAGAGAAGCTGGCTGTCCAAGCCAGATTTCCTCCATACCTACAAAAGAATCATTCTCATCCACCAACAACTGATAACCAGATATCTCAGGGTCTATCGTAACTATCGGAAGCTTCTCTCTCTTAAGAAATGCAGAATACCCTTCTGCTGACGAAACATCTGGAAAATATGCTAATACGTGAACATCCTCAAGTGTGTGTACTTCTACGCCGGGGATCACGGAAACCCCCACTTCTTGAAGAACACTGCTGAAAACTCTAACGTTACCCGCACTGTTATGATCCGTAATAGCAATCCAATCGATCCCTCTTGATACACATACTTTTGCAATCTCGCCTGGCGTCATTGTAATTTCGGCACATGGAGAGAGACAGCTATGAATGTGAAAGTCACAAAGAAACTGCAAAACACTTCAGCCCTTCAAACCACTCTCTATTAGCCTGTAAGCAAGATCGAAGGTAGTTTCTTCGCTTTCCATAAGGACGATTCCCGTTTCCTCGGCCTTTCTAATAGTCGCGGCGTCGAAGTGAAGACCATTACACAACACAATTGCTTTGACCCCTACAATAGTGGCAACTGCCAGAATATTCATATGAGACTGAACAGTCAACCAGATAGAATTCGATGGGGCATTTCCCATTACGTCGCTAAGCAAGTCTCCAATGTAAGCATCCGATATGTCAGCCTCAAGAGGTAAGTCTGTGACTACTTTTGTCCCACATTTGTCAACCAGTTCGCTCAATCTCATGTCATTTCCTCCCATTTCGATAGAAGTGCATTTCAACCACAACCCCTTTTCCCGCCTCAGATACTACAACCATTTTGTCTGAGTACCTTCTCATGTTCGGAAGGCCCATCCCCGCTCCAAAACCCAGCTCGCGAATGTGATCAGACGCCGTGGAGAATCCTTCCTTGATTGCCTGCTCCACGTTTTCAATACCTCTTCCATAGTCTTCAACTCTCACTCTTACCAGGGCCTCATCGTACCAGGCGAAGATATAACCTTCGCTACCGCTATGAATTACGACGTTCACTTCAGCTTCATAACAGGCGATTGATACTCTCCGTATCAGATTGTCGTCCTCTGTAAGCGTCTTCAGATAGCTCTTCAGTTTCGCAGATCCAACTCCGGCCATGTCAATTTCCGAATAATCAATATGGAATACGAAGTCAGCACTCTTTTTCTCAACGGCATCTCCCGAAATAAGAGACTTATCAAACCAGTCAACGCTTCTCTCCAGAACTTCCCTTCGTCGGGTATCGTGAACATAGATTAGCCTGAATTTATCAAGAATGGCTCCGATAATATCCTTCTTTGTAATTATTCCGATGAGCTTCCCTTCGGAATCAACAACCGGGAATCTCCCGTATCTATATCTGTTGAACTTTTCAATCAGTGCCTCAAGATTCATCTCTGGAGAGAGTGTAACTAAATCCCTTGTCATATGCTTTTCAATCGAATCAGTTATGTAGTTGCCCTCCAGAGCAACAATAATGTCCTCTATACTCACTATGCCTTCCAGCTGGTTATCGGCATCGGTAATGGGAACTCCTGATATCTTGCAGATCCTCATCAGTTCTTTCGCCTGCCACATCGTTCTATCTTTGGTAAGCGTGATAACGCTCTTCAACATTATGTCTTTTGCCGTTATATCTACAAATAACCCTCTTAACTTATCAAGGAGGTCGTCAACACTTCGTTCAGTCAAAGTTCTTCCCTTCTTCGAGTGAATCTCGAAGACCCTCTCTATAAAGAATTCCGCAAGCCCTGTACATCGACATTCTCGCGTGAATCAAAGGCATCTCAAGCTCTTGAGCCAGATGAATCGTGGTCTCAGGAACATTTCTTTTCCTTATTATCAACACTGCAGCGGCTCCAACCACTGAGGCAGTTCTAACACATTGAGGAGAGTTCAGGCCTGTTACCAGAATCATTCCAGGTCCTCCAAAAGCAAGCACATCACTCATCAGATCTGCAGCTCCTACCGACTCTATTTCAGGATCTTCAGTTACATTATTCAGTATCTCGCAATCAAGTAACCGGATGATATTGGCAAGTCTCATCCCCTAACCTCCTTATTCAGAAGATCACCTGTGTAGTTGTACCTGATGAAAGCATCATATACTACCGGACATTTAGCTTCGAAAATCTCTGCGATTGCACTAGCATACAGTTGGATTTCTGGCTGAGCATGAGAATCTGCTCTCTGATTTAGGAAATTCATAATCGACCTTCCATTGATAGTCCAGAACGCCTCTGTGTACATAGATGTGGGAAGTACAATTCTCGCCATCTCTTTTGCAACGCCCATTTCTATGAGCCTACTATAAGCGACAAAAGCGTTCTTATAGGCTTCTTCGATTATTGCAATCGCCTTTTGAGTGATTGCCTTATCTGCACATTCCACTGAACCCTGTTTGTTTTCGCCGTCTGGAGTCCTTATGGAATCGGGCAGATACCACTCATCAGAGAACTCAGTATATCTTCCACTTCGCTCATTTATTGACGCTATTCTGTGTCTCACGAGCTGTCTCATAACGAAAATCGGTAGCTTCAGGTGGAACTTGAATACTATGTGTTCAAAAGGGGAGTGGTGACCATGCTCCATCAAATAACGAATTAGGCGATCATCTCTATCTTTGCTAGTTAAGCCCTTACCATAACTTACTCTAGCTGCCTGAACCGCTGAGTAGTCATCTCCCATTCGGTCTACAAGCTCGACGAACCCTTTGTCAAGAACATCAATTCTCATCATTTCCTCCGTCTTCTTTCATCGCCTTTCTCTCTTGTGAACTCTTTCTCTTTCTACTAAAGTATTCTAACAGAAAGAGCCCCAGGACTACTACGGCAGTAAGCGGGACTACTGTAACAAGCGCCAGTTCAAAGATTACTCTTCGCCTTAACTCCTTCAGTGCAGAACTTACTGCATAATCATAATCTTCGAATCCACTCAGCTGAAGATAGAACCTAGCTAAATCATAGTAGTCTCGATCTTTCGTCTCATAATAGGCCATTCCAAGATTCCTAATAGCCCTTGAGTTGTTCGGCCAAAAACGTACTGCCTCCTGATAGCGCTCAATTGCTTCTTCAAAGTTACCATCTTCAAGGTAAATGTCTCCAATTACCATCGAAGCATTAGACGCAAATCTGGGAGGAATCTGATTTAGATCGAGGGAGTCTAAGATCTCCCAAGCTTGAGGTACTTCACCAAGTTGCAGATAGGACATCGCCACATAATAGCTTGAAAGTGGATCCTCTGTTTCCAGCCTCGAAAAGTCCTCTATAACCATCTCTGTAAGCCCTGAGACAAATTCGCTTTCGATGAGATCGTCTCCGAGCAGTCCCTGAAGGTTTTCAGAGAATACCGTTTCTCGGATTTCCATTAACCTTTCAATATCCATTGAGCCGATGCTGGAATACAACTCCAGCAAAGCTTTGTATGGGAAATACTGCCCGGGTCGAGCGTCAATCAACTCATTTGCCGTCTCCGCGATCTGCTTTGCCGATCTCGGGTCTCTTGTATCAACCCAATCATAGAAGAAGGCTCTCAGAGATACCGCCTTCAAGAGATGGTCCTCGCTTTCAGACGAATAGAGCATATTCAACGCGGAGACAGTTGAAACAGCGACTAACTGGTAGACCACCTCGATGGCTTCCTGAAGGTACGGAGGAAGTACCTCTCCTTGAAGCTCTGAATAGAGATTACTAAACCAAACCTTGTAGTTTGGTTGGATAGTCTCTCTGTACTTCAGACCCACGGCTAACGTAAGATAAGCCTTCGTTTCCAAATCTCTGCTGTCAAGTGATTGTATATCCATAAGGTAGTTCTTCGAAAGAAGCAAATCCGTTTTGTCAACAGAAAAGGCAAGAGCTGAAACGGTCAATATAAAGGCAAGAACCAAAATGTGCTTCACAAGTCCTCACTCCAAAATGGTCCCAAAGTGATAGCAAGAAATGGCATTTGGGATTCAACATTATCATTGATAACCACATATAGATTAGGTCTTTCCTCAATTGTGACACATATTCCAGTACCGGAGAATGTCACTGTCTTCTCTATCGAAAAGTATTTCCACTGAAAACTCTTCATGTTCTTACAGTATTCTGGATTAACAGACGGCTTAATTACTTTGATTGCCTTGTCAAGATGAAGATCCCGACCCCTGTTCCAGTCGAAGAGCCTGTACGTTGTGTCACTGTTCTGCTGAATCTCGATCAGCTTAGAACTCGGCCCTATTGCGTGTACGACACCTGCAGGCAAAGCCAGAAGATCTCCCTTATTAAGACTGATGTGATTCAGGTCTTTCTCTCTGATGTCGATTGTCTCGGTTTTTTTCTTTAAGCCTGCAAGCACCTGACCATTTGTTAAGAAATACCAGCATTCGCTCTTACCCCATGGTTCTCCTTCAATGCGACGGGCAAATTCATCATCAGGATGAACTTGGACTGAAAGCCATTCCTTTGCCGAGATATATTTAACCATCAAAGGAAACCTAGGCAAAGCTCGTCCACAAAGCTCTTCAGTAACATCTTCAGGATTCAGTCTTGAAGAGCTTGACTCAAGACTGGTCTTCATATTAGCTGTATCTGACAGAAGCCAAACTTCTCCTATCGGTTCTTCAGAATCTACTCCGTAGATGGTGTTCAAATCACTATCACCCCACGGTCTACTCGAAAAGACGGGTTTGCTTCTGTATATCACTTTCTCACCTCTTTCAGGAAATCCTCCATCTGCTCTTGCGCTCTTAATACCTTTCTTCTATTCTTCTCTCTCTTATCTCTCATCCTTATCTCCGGTAGAAGACCAAAATTCGCATATACTGGTCTTAAGGGACTCCTGCCAGATACTGTTACATGGTTGACCAGCCCTCCAAGCATTGTCTCCTTCGGAGGAATTAACGTTCTGCGACCGTCAACAAATCGATTGACATTGATTGCCACAAGCCTTCCGGAGACTATTGCCTCCACGTATCCTTCAAGACCGCAAATCTGTCCTGCAAAGAACAGCCCTTGGTAATCTTTGGACTGAAGATCGGGATTCAGAAGCTTGGGTGAATCGAGGAAGGTGTTCCTGTGCATTACTCCATATCTGGCAATGTCGGCGTTCCTTAGAGCTGGGATAAGTCCTAGGATTCTCTTCTGCTCGCTCCATTTCAGCCTCGTTTGAAACCCAACAAGACTTAAAAGTGAACCTGATAGATTTTCCTTTCTAAGCTGAACAACCGCAAAAGGTTCTTCTCCCGTTGCAGGATCGGTCAGTCCCACCGGCTTCATTGGACCAAATCTCAGAGCTTCTTTTCCGCTTCGCGCTATCTCTTCAACAGGCTGGCAGCGTTCGAAGAGAAATCGATCCGAGAAGTTTTCGATCTCCAAAACTTCTGCCGATACAATCTCCTTCCAGAAAACTTCGTACTCCTCAATCGTAAGAGGGCAGTTCACGTAGTCTCCGGTGTCGGAATATCTGTCAGCAACAAAGGCTCTCTCGAAGTTTACCGAATCCGAAGCGACTATTGGAGCTACAGCATCAAAGAAAAAGAGTGCGTTGCCAAACAGTTCACCTAGATAATTCTCAAGGCATTCAGAAGTTAGTGGGCCGGTACACACTATATTGACTGACCCGGAGATGTCTAGCTGGCACACCTCTTCTCTCCGAACACTGATAAGTGGGTGGTTCTCTATCCTCCTAGTGATCTCTCTTGCAAAGGTCTCTCTGTTTACTGCCAAAGCCTTTCCGGCAGGTACTCTATGACGGTGGGCGGCTTCCAGAAGTCGGGAGCCAATTAGCAAACCCTCTTCCTTCAACAGGCCCGATGCATTGTCCAGTGACTTAGATTTCAAAGAGTTGCTGCATACTAGTTCCGCAAAGTCTTCCGATTGATGAACATCGGTTTTCCTGGCAGGTCTCATCTCAAAAATCATTACCTCTTTTCCGAAATCCGCGAGGCTCAAAGCAACTTCAGAACCGGCCAGTCCTCCACCGATAACATTTATCCTCATTTCTTCTCTCTTCCTAGTTTGTGAGTTCTATAGTACCTGAATAGTGCTTCTTGATAGTACCCTCCATAAGGAAAGAAGGAATCCATTCCAAACTGCATTACCTTCTTTGTTGAACCGTCCAGCGCGAACAGATCTTTCATCACTCTGCTCACCCAGATATCTACCGGGAAGGCGCTCAGCTTACCGTAGGCAAAGAGCATTACACAGCTACCTACCTTGTAACCAATGCCGTCATGCTTCATCAATTCTTCGAGCAAGTCTTCGGCAGCCAGTGAAGAAAGCCGTGAGAAATACCCTTCTGTCTCTATGTCTGAAAAGAGTTTCATAAGCCACGGAACCCTGAAACCGATTTTGAGCTCGGTCAGAGCTTCTGCTGAGATTCCCTTGGCCTGCTCCAATGAAGGAAACGTGTAGTAACTCTCCTGACATAGATCGATCCTGTTTTCGGGAAAGAGTTCCGATAGTTTGTCGCTCATCCATCGAATCATAGGAATGCTGTTTCTAGTTGAGAGAATATACTCCACAACCATCTCAAAAGGATCTTGCCTAAGTATTCTCAATCCTTCGGCTTCCTTGAGAGCCTTTTCAGACACGATTCTAACCCTTTGATCAAAACACTTCAGTCTTTCCAGAATTATTGAGTGAATCTCCTCCAGATTATCTCCAAGTCCAAGGTAGTTCCCAATTTCCTCATAGATATCTTTTCCGAGCAAAGATTTGGAGGAAGATCTGACAATAATTCCATCTGAGTTCTCTTTCAGGAAGAGAACTGTATCTCGAACAACTCCCTTCCACCAGTCTCCTTCTTTTCGCCATCGAAAAGTCTGACCACAGTCAAGTGTCGAATCAAGATCAATTAGACCCGCAGGTTTCAAAGTGAATTCAATCACAGGTTCGCCTCATGGGACTCGATAACCGTTTTCAAAAGCCTATATGCGTTGTCTTCAAGGAACTCACCGAGCACTATGAGATAAGAACTCTTTCTAATTCCATCAAGATATAGAGCGGTAATCTGCGTCCCATTCACAACCGTTGAGCTTCTCGAACCCGTAGCTTTTGAAAGCGCTATTATGAGCTGAGGGATATCAAATTCCAAATCCCCATCATAAGGAATTCCTTTTTCGTCGACCAGGCGAAAGACCATGCCACACTCTTCCCCCAGTGATCTGATTCTTTTTGCCAGAGTATCCATTACTTCTTCTCCCTGATTATCCGGCAGTTGTAACTCCCGGTTTTCAACCATCTTTTGCCTTGTAGTGAAACATCTTCGACATCATCAAGAAGTGCACAAGGCTTAATGAGAGTTATCAGCTCTTTCAACACGGAGACCTCTTCAACGGGGATGCTGCTTCGAGAAATTACGGCACCTCTGAATCTCCAGAGATCGGCGAAGCATGAAAAGTCTCTCTCTAGCGCCTCTTTATCTCTCCTTTTCTTGATCTCTCTGGTCTGGACAATTTCGTTGAGACTAGATTTGCAGCCACAGTAATTCTGGACATAGACATTACCCAAAAACTGATTTAGCTTTCCCCTTTCTAGTCTTAGGTTTTCCGAAATGAACTCCAAATCAAACGATTCCGAAACTTTCTGCCCAATCTGACAGATCAGATAAATTGGCTTCTGGGGGCTTGCAAGAAGCGTGGTACTGAAGCTCTTGGCACCTAAGGATTTTGCAGCTTCCGCTGCCTTTCTCAGCCTTAATTCTATACATTTCGTACATCTCATGCCCCCTTCCGGCTCATCTTCAAAGGAATCATGAATAGCAGAGAAGTCCTCGGGGCTGTAGTCTGGTTCAGGACACTCAACTCCCATTTCTTGACAGACTCTTCGGAAAGCATGATATCTTTTGAAGAACTCTTCTTCAGGATAGATATTCGGATTATAGAAAAGCAGCATTGAATGCTTCAGTTCCTCTCTCCTCAAAACAGAACTAACTAGATCCGGTGCGCAGCAAACATGAAGCAGATTCAAAACTCAACCAGCTCCTTCAAACTGGCAATGGTCTTATCACCAATTCCACTTACCTTAGCCAGATCATCGCACGAACGAAATGGACCGAAATGAGCACGCGCCTCAACTATTCTCTGAGCAAGTACGGGCCCGATGCCTGGAAGCTTACAGAGGTCTTCCACATCTGCGTTATTAACATTCACCTTTCTCGAACCGGATTGTTCTTCAGCCCCGATAAGAGGAATAATGGCAGCAAGGATTTCAGGAAGTATGGAAGGTCCGATTCCAGGTACATTGAGAAGGTCTTCCTCAGTTATTATGGGTCCCTTGAGTTCCCTGTATTCGATTATAGCAGCTGCCTTAGCTTCACCGATTCCTGGAATTTTCTGAAGAGACTGAGAGGAAGCCGTGTTTATGTCGATTAAAACCACTCCTTCTGCGTTGGAATACAGCTGACCGGAAACGGTCACCATTTCTCTCAAGTTACTCAGGGTCTTTTCACCAATTCCCCTGACAAGAAGAAGATCGTCAATGGAAAAAAACGGACCGGACGTAGCTCTGTAATCGACTATTGCTCGAGCCTTGGCAGGGCCTATCCCCGGCAACAGCTCCAGCTCCTTCTCCGAGCAAGAGTTCAAATCAATAGGGAAGCTAACCGACTTCGGTTTATCAGAGTTTTCACCGATGGCCATTGTGTTGCTACCGCTATACCCTGAGAGGGCCACAAACCCCATGATCACTAGTATCACAATTGATCCGATTATCTGTAACTCCTTGACCGAAATCTTCCTCATCTCAACTGCCTCGGAAACCTGTCAGTGATATTCCAGCCCGTTATCCTCTGGAGTGCCTGAACGTCGACTGATGAAGAGTACTCTCTGGCCGCTGCCGCATCAGGGAAAACCCCTAAAACAGCTGCATAGAATGTTCTCCCGTCCGCGGTTATTGACTTATACACAAAGGCAGGGTAACCTGCACTCCTCAGATCCATTACTTGTGGTGCTATCCCATCTGAGACTGTGTGCGATACGAGTTGAATTCCATACGCCGTCTTTGAGTCATAAAGTCCGTCAAGTGGGTTCTTCCCCAGAAACATCACGCCAAAACTATCCCCCACCCTGGTGATAAAGTACTTCCCGAGACCTTTCTCCACGCACAACTTGAATGCTGTATCTTCTTCCACAACAACATAACCAAACTCGGAACCTTCTGCAAGAAAGTCGAAGGAGTTCAGTATTAGCCGCCTATAGTCGAATACCTCAAGAAAGAAGTTCTGAGTCTCTGGAATCGATATTGTCTCTCTGACAACCTGTGTTCCTGTGGGAAACTGTACGGGATTGTCCGGCTGTTCAGGCTGATCGATCCCCTGAGAAAGCACAGAACTTCTGATTTCCTCAATTATGAGTTCCGACTTTCTGTTTTCCTCCCGGAGAAAAATAGCATATCCTCCAAGCGTCATGACAACTGCCGACAATGCAAGAACGATAACGATAAGAGTCTTCAGAACATAATCATGCGATACTTCGCTCATACAAAATTCTCCAATCCCCTCCAGGTCTTTTCCCTGACAAATCTCTCAAATACAGAACACCCCACGAAGTAAGTCTTGTCGAGATTTCCGTCAGGAGTACTGATTCTTACACCACCTTTCTGTTCGACCAAGTCAACCAAGGACGACATATCAATTCTGGAAGACCATCTACTGTCCCACAGCAATTTCACCACTCTAAAAAAGTCTTCTGTCACACTGCTATCCCCTGTACCAAATTTCTCGGCCAGACGTAATTCCATCATGGCTCCAAATAGAAGTGAAGCATCATATCCAGCCTTAAGCCTAGAAGCAGTTTCAATAAGCCTTCCAATTTCCGTGCCTACAACGAATCGGCCAGTTTCAATTCCCTTAAGATAAGCTTTCACTGACGAGAAAACAATATCTTCCCATTGCTCAGCAGAGATATCTTTACCAGAGACCACAACGTTAAAAAGATACTTGAAAAGCCTATTATCAAACGAAAGGGCAACCAGCAAAGGAAAGATCAGAACACTCTTAGACGAGCAAGCATACTCTCTGTAACTGACCTCAAAATCAATGAAGACTTTGTCCGGGAGACAGTTGAAAGAGAGAAGGTCCTTCACAAACTCGAAATTCACCCTGAATCCTTTCAGCGCAGGCATCACCTGACTAACTGTCGTCGTAGGAAAGAGGAAGAGCTTCTCAATATCGGTATGACCTGATGACGCATAACCTACCAGATCGATGAGAGAACCTCCTCCAACGGCTGTTATTGCTTTTCTTCTCGAAGCCCTTATAACCTGATATATTTCGAACACTCTGTCAACTGACTTCACATGTTCTCCACCGGGCATCAAGTATTCGTCTTCCAGTCTTTCGCCAAAGACCTTTCTAAAACCAGAGTCTACTATTTTCAGGGACTCTGGAAGTCTTCCAGCAAAAGCCTTCCCAAAAATCAACTGACACCTTTCAGCTGATTCACTGGTAAATGTGATTCTTCTCATTCCACTCCTTCTTCAGCAAGTGCCTTTAACAGACGAACCGCATTAATAACATCATCATAATCAACCATCTCGTGAGGCGAGTGCACGTATCTGCAAGGAACCGAGACCGTTCCTGAGGCTATTCCTCTTCCGGTCGTCTGGTAACCTCTAGCGTCAGTGCCTCCAAAAATCAAGACCTCATACTGAGTGGGAATCTCCTTTTTCTCAGCAATCTCCTTCAATCTAGATACTACTCTCGAAGAGCTTATGCTTCCGCGATCCTTTATCTTTATCGTAGGTCCTTCTCCAAGTTTGAATCCCATTCTCTTCAAAGATTTCGGGGTGTCGGGTCCTGCGGTAACATCTACTGCAACAGCCATATCTGGCATAATATCAAATGCAGCGACACTTGCACCCACTAGTCCAACTTCTTCCTGAACGGCGAAGACAAAGTAAACATCGTCTTTGGGATCCTTTAGCTCTTTCAAGACCTGTATCATAATAGCACAGGCGATCCTGTCGTCCATAGATTTCGAGATGAGTCTCTTTCCAAGATCGATGAACTCTGAATCATATGTTCCAAAAGTCCCGATCGGTGCCTTCCTCTCTGCATCACTCTTATCTATTGCTCCGATGTCAACGAAAATGTGGTCGAAATCAAGATTCTTGATGGTCTCCCCGAGCTCTTTGATCGTCTCCCCTTCTAGGTCAACGACACCTGATGCTCCTGTCTCAAAAATCAATCTCGAACCCAAAAGCATATATGGAGACAGCCCACCTATCGAATCAATCCTGAGAAAACCATTTGAGTCGATATGTGTGACCACGACACCGATTTCGTCCATGTGACCGTCAAATAGCAGCTTCTTACCACTCTTTCCTTTCTTCAGAGCAACAAGATTGCCTAACGGATCTATCTTCATGCTATCAACGTATGGTTTGATCTCTTCGGCGATCGCTTCCCTTATAGCATCCTCCCTACCACTGGGAGAACTAATCGTAACCAGTTTCTCAATCAGCTTTTTCATCTAGACAGCACCTTCCCTTCCTTAACTAGTAAACTGGCAAGTTTTACCACTCCGAGAAAATCATTGACGTTTATTACAGAAGTTGGAGAATGTATGTATCTCGAAGGAGTCGAGATAACACCTGACGGTATACCCGAAATTACTCTTGCAAGCCTAGCTGCATCAGTACCCCCAGCTATCCTGCTCTTGTACTGGAATTTTATTGAGTTTTTCTTAGCAGTATCCACGATTGTGTCGAGTATCCTCTTATCTAGCACCAATCCACTGTGGGCAAATGTTAAGACGGGGCCTTTTCCAAGACTTGTGGCCCACCTGTAATCAGGAAGCTCCGGGTTGTCTCCAGCCGTAGTGTTCTCGAACACAAGAGCTGCGTCCGGCTTTATCTGTTTCGCCGCGACCCCGCTTCCCCTCAGACCAACCTCTTCTTGGACCACCCAGGCGAAATAGACATCAAAATCCAGACGGTATCCTTCAAGGCTCTCAAGAATCCTTATTAGTACTTCGCACCCCGTCCTGTCGTCAAATGATTTCGCAATCGCATAGTCGCCAATCTCTTCGTACTGAGTATCGAAGAATACTGGGTCGCCAATGCGATGGTTCTTCTGAGCCTCTTCCTTCTTTGAATAACCCAAATAGATTCTCAGTTTGCCCATACTTGGTGTTTTAAGCAAAGCGGTTGGATCCTGAGTGTGTATGGCTTCAAACCCTATCACTCCAGGAGCAAAATCCTTTCCCACCAAAACCTTTTTACCCATCAATACTCTTGGATCGACTCCTCCTACACTGGTGAAGGAGAGTGTGCCGTCTTCATTGATCTTCCTCACCATAAGACCAACCTCATCGGTATGAGCAAGAAGCATAAGCTTCTTAGAACTCTTCCCCGTCCCCTTTTTCACCGCGATTAGGTTTCCAACTGTATCGGTCCAGATCGAATCGACTCTTGGCTCGACAATGCTCCTGATGAAGGAAGAGACTTTTTCCTCAAAACCTGATATTCCCGGGAGTTCGCAAAGGTCTTTCAGGCGTTCTAGCTTCATTGCTCCTCAGCCCCCTTCAGAGATATGAAAAATCCTGCAAGTAATCTGGCCGTTCCTGCAACATCACTAACTTGAACTACTTCGACTGGAGTGTGCATGAACATTTCAGGGAGAGAAAGCAGAAGCGTTGGAACTCCGGTACCGGCTATTTGGACATTGTCTGCATCAGTTCCCGTTCTACCTGAGCTGAAGTCATATTGAACTTTGATTTCATTGTCTTTCGCATGTTTATCGAGTAACTCAAAGTACTTCTTGTGGATATTCGGGCCTCCAACAGTTAAGGCCGGACCCTTTCCAAGTTCGACATCGTTCTCTTTGTCATGGTGAGTAACGTCCATGGCAACACCAAGATCGATTTCCAAAGCTTCAGCGGCGCCCTTTGCTCCTATTGCCCCGACTTCTTCTCTTGTTGTGAACACGAAATAGACGGTAGGAGTTGTACTGTATTTCGAGAGCTCTCTTGCAGTCTCTATGCTAATCGCTGCACACGCTCTGTCGTCAAGAGCTTTCCCAGCAACCTTGCCGTTCATCTCAAACGCCAAAATGTCTACTACTGCAAGATCGCCAACACCTATCTTCTCATAATCCGGATTAATCGAAGCATCAATGAAGAGCTCATCGAAAGAAGGGACTTCTCCTCTTGTCTCCCTTTTCTGAAGGTGGGGAGCCAACATTCCAATTACTCCTGATCTTTCCTTTCCATCTCTGCTCCTGATCTTAACCTTCTGAGAAATCAATACCTTAGGATCGACGCCTCCTAGCTCTTCAAACCTTGCAAACCCTCTTTCATCGACTCTCGAAATCACAAGCGATACCTCGTCAACATGAGTGAATACGCCTATTCTCTTCCCACTTCCTTTCTTAACTGCAATCAGATTTCCAATCTCGTCTGTATAGGTCTCATCCACAAACGGACCTATCGCTTCCCTAATTACCGAATGGACTTCATCTTCGTATCCCACAGGTCCAAAGGCATTGGAGAGATTAATCAATAACCTGGCTAAACTCAATTCGCCTCCCCCTTTACTTCAAACTTAACATTGTCCGCCTCTTCAACTACTATCCTACCCGTCCTTACGTGTGCCACGGCAGGCTTATCAAAACGATCGTATTCCTGAGTTATGAAATTCCCAATTTGGATCAGTGAAGGCTGCAAATCGATCGCTGCGATTATCCCGATTTCACCCTGAGAGTAACC
The DNA here is from genome assembly GCF_002425715.1 of Mesotoga sp. UBA5557. Lineage (NCBI taxonomy): Bacteria > Thermotogati > Thermotogota > Thermotogae > Kosmotogales > Kosmotogaceae > Mesotoga > Mesotoga sp. UBA5557. Next base: position 8,034 of record NZ_DIMV01000073.1, on the reverse strand, counting down.
GGCTCTAACAACCCCTCTTGCACTTCCAAATATTACAACGCTACCACCGGCGATTACCTCTGCACCGGGATGAACATTGCCAACCACCACAACATCATAATTGTGAACGACTATCTGTCCTGATCTGAGATTACGCCTAATGATCTGAGCTCCTCGAACTTCAGTAATCTTCTCTCTAACAAGATCATACTTCTGACCGACTTTCACATCCTTTTGCTCCATACTACCCACGAGTATGTCCTTAACGTGGACACCAAGATCACTCAACAGCGAGACGATCTTAACGATGTCATCCGGTTTGCTTGTATCTTGAGTAAGCATGAGCGAGATCTCATCTCCTTCACGAAAGAAATCCTTCGCGTCAGCAAACTTCTTCATGATGTCTTGCCTCAATTCATCGACGGTTCTGTAAGAGTCAATGAGAAGAATCAGCCCTTTTTTTGTCATTCTGAAGTCAATCGGCATCACGATCACCCCTTTCTTCAAGATTCTATCATGAAAAAACCCTACCCAAGGCGGATTATGAACCCAAAGTAGTGGGCGAAAGCCACGAAAGAAAAGCATCGACCTCTTGACCGGGGACGGTTTATAGTGTAATATAAATTCGTGCTTCGGCCCTCATCGTCTAGTGGCCTAGGACACTGGCCTTTCACGCCGGCGACCGGGGTTCAAATCCCCGTGAGGGCGCCAGAGGTGGAAGCGTAGCTCAGAGGAAGAGCGTCTGCCTTACAAGCAGAAGGCCACAGGTTCGATCCCTGTCGCTTCCACCAGATTGATGGCGAGGTAGCTCAGCAGGTAGAGCAGCGGACTGAAAATCCGTGTGTCGACGGTTCGATTCCGTCCCTTGCCACCAGAGTTTTTCGTGGATTCTTAATTCACGACATGTCCTTACGGACATATTTTTTTAGACTGAATTACTGTAAAGTAGCTGCTATAATTAGCTTTATGCTGGGGGTGAGGTGGTGGAGAGATCTTCGCGATACAAACACATCTTAGAGACTCTTGAAGCTTCGACCGTTCCGGTAAAGGGACAGACTCTGGCAGCTGAAACAGGCGTTAGTAGACAGATGATCGTAAAGGATGTTGACGAGCTAAGGGAAAGAGGCTATAGAATCGTCTCTACTCCGAGAGGATATGTTCTTGACGGAAGAAAGAGTTTAAGAATGGTTGTCTCCGTAAAACACGAGGAAAAGGATATCTACGATGAACTTTCAGCAATAATAAGAGCTGGAGGACGCGTAATCGATGTCAGCGTGATTCACGCAGTCTATGGTGAGCTCAAAGGTCAGCTTAATCTATCAAGCATAGATCATCTAAACAGGTTTGTATCTGCTCTGAAAGCATCAGATGCACTTCCTCTTCTTAGTCTTTCAAAAGACGGAGTCCACCTTCACACTATTGAGGCGGACTCTGAAGAGGTACTGGAGAGTATCAGAAACATGCTGGAGGAGAAGGGCTTTTTTGCCAAGTAGAGGGGTGAGCGAATGAACATAGACGAAGTCATTCAGAAATATATCACTTCCGGTAGAAGAAGACGAATGCTTCTCTTGACATCAATGGAGTGGATGCTTGTGGCCGGAGGGGTGATGATTACCTCCCTGACTCTTCCTTCTATTGTTGACGATCTCGCAGGAACTGTTGGAAGCCAGAACATGATGGCGAGTTCCGTGTTTGCAGGTATGCTTCTTGGAGCACTATTCTCCGGTGCAATTTCAGATAGATTCGGAAGAAAGTGGACTAATCTTGTTCTTTTGTTGATCGCCGGATTTGCAACAGGACTCACCGGCGCTTCTAACTCAATGAGAGTGTTCTCCCTGGGAAGATTTTTCTCAGGATTTGGTTATGGCGGACTGTTACCTGTTGTAAACGCCTACCTTACCGAATTCTCGTCCATCAGAATCAGGGGCCTTTATCTTGCTCTCCTGGAATCTAGCTGGGCAATTGGAAGTATCTTGATAGGCGGATTCACAATGTTAACGCTGGAATCCCTTGGATGGCAGTGGTCATACTACTTGCTTGCCTTCTTCAGTATTCCCCTTATATTCGTATCCTTTCTTCTTCCTGAAAGTCCAAAATATGAATTCATGAAGAAGGGAAAATCAGCTCTGGAAAAGATTCTTTCGACGAGTATAGATGAGGAAGTTGAGATGCACCAACGCTCAAAGCAGCCTATTCTGGGGCTTTTTAGAAGCGGTCTTGCGAGAAGGACAATCATGATATGGATAAGCTGGTTCTCGGTTAGCTTTGTGTACTACGGAATCTATACTTGGGCTCCAAAGATTTTCATGTCGAAAGGGCTCACCCCAGTCTCATCTCTCTGGTACACCTTTTTCATGCTTATCATGCAACTTCCAGGATATCTTGCCGCAGCGCTTCTTATAGAGAGGTTCGGTAGAAGGCCATCTCTCACATTCTTTTTTGCGGGAATGGCAGTATCGTCTATTGTGATGGCTTTTGTAAGCAGCTCTTCGCTTCTTCTTTTCGCCAGCGTTCTGATTTCTCTATTCGTTCTTGGAGCTTGGGGCATGGTATACGCTTATACCCCTGAATTATACCCAACCGAGATGCGTGGCCTTGGAAACGGTACTTCAGGAGCTGTGGCAAGGTCAGCAGGAATTATCGCCCCCTATTTCACCAGCACTTTAATGGGAGCCACCGGTAGCGTATTTGTTGTAATGATTTTTATGGCTGCTCTCAGTACATTTGCAGCTATAGTTGTCTTCAGAATGGGTGTCGAAACAAGACAGGTGATAATTGAATAGTTTGAATCTCCGCATTCATTTACATCAAGGATTGTCTTGCAGAAGCGTGTCTCCGTTGCAGAAAACACCTAAAGTCCTCTTTCCAGGCGAATTTCAGGAATTGTTTCAATATTGGTCATTTCTCTGTCATGCGCACACTCCATCAAATCGAATCGTTGGGATATATCTAGAATTCAGAAGAAATAAGATTTTGCTTATGCAATATTTACACTTATTAGTTATTGTCATATATTTATCAATTATTAGATAATATTATTGAACTTTATTGAATTGATGACTCTCCAAAGATTGACTTCTTCCCGGGTTTACCGATATTTTCTCTTGCAGTACGCATATTGCCGATCGGATGGAGAACTCTGGATGAAGAAGCGGCTTGCTAAGTGTCCCAGCTGCGGCGGATATCTACAATTACCGAGTATACCTTTAAGAACTGCGAGATTAAGATTATCGGGACCTTTGTGCAAGACGAGCTGCTTTACCTGCCCGAAGAACTCCTTGACTTCCTGAAAGTGTTCATTAAGAATAGAGGAAATCTCTCTGAACTCCAGAAGGAGCTAAGTATTTCCTATCCCACTGCAAGAAGCAAACTGGAGTAACTGGTCACAAGTCTCGGATATGAGCTTGCAAATCGCCAAATTCAGGAAGCTTCGAAGATCATCAGGAAATTGGAAGAAGGAAATCTCAGTGCCAAGGAAGGTGTGGAGCTTCTAGGCAAGAAGAAGAAAAGGCAATAGCTTCTCTTAATCGTTCTCGAATGGTGGCTTCTTCCAAAAGAAAGAAGCACTGCTCTTCGAAAAGAAGAATTGCTTTCCTAGATACTCGGTATTCGTAACCATCCAACGATCTGCAAAGAAAAAATGGTATATTATTGTTGCTTGAATACTTCCCGTGAAGGGGTGTATCTGATGAAATTGATTAAAGCGCTCTTTTTGATTCTGCTAATAGGTGCTGCTCTCCTCGTTATCAACAGTATCTTCAGCGTTACCATAGCCAGGATTTATTTCGGAAGAATAGAGAGAGACGGAAGGTATTTGAAGGTAGAACAAGAGGAGGTCTTCTTCAAGGTTATTGGAGATGGCGACCCAGTTCTAATGATACATAGTTTTGCTGGATCACATTTTGATTTTCTAGAGCTTGCTAAACTGCTTTCATCGAATAGAAGAGTCTACTTGTTGGACTTACCCGGTTTTGGGCTGTCCACTGCCTCTAACAAAGGTGACTATTCAAGAAAGGGTTATGCTGAGCTTGTGGTTGATTTAATGAGCCTATTGAACATTGAGAAAGCTGATTTGATTGGCCATTCATTTGGAGGAGAGGTCTCTTTGAACATCGCCTACTATTTTCCCGAAAGGGTCAACCGCCTTGTTCTCATTGACTCTTCCATTCACGGGGATAGAGATATTCTCCCCGGTTTCTTTGCGCGAAGCAAGATAATGACGCGGATCGCTATGAGGTTCTATTTCCAAACTTTTCCGGTTCAAAGATTACTTTACACTAAAGGATTGGGAGACAAATCCTTATTCAGTTCTGAGACTTTCGGCAGATATTTCTCGCTCGTGGACCACATGTCCTCTTCTTTTATTTATGAATTCATAAACAGTGATGACACAGCTTCTGTATCGGATAAACTTGGCGAAATCGAATGCAGCACGCTGATCCTTTGGGGAGAAAATGATATTGTTCTCCCAGTTGAGGAGCATGGAGAGCCACTGGCTAAAAAGATTCCCAATAGCATTCTGAAAGTAGTAGAGGGAAGCGGACACGCTCCATTTCTTGAATCACCTGAAAGGATAGCAAAAGAAATCATCGATTTTCTGGAATAAACGAGGAGGGCGATGTGTTGAGACTAGCCAAACCGGAAGTGGTCGTGAGCAGGTGCCTGGGCTTCGAAAGCTGCAGATACAACGCTCAGATGATCCCGAACAAATTCGTGGAGAAGCTGGAGAAGTTCGTCAATTACAGGACCGTATGTCCGGAATACGACATCGGGCTCGGAGTTCCTAGGGCGCCCATCCGCATGGTTTTCAGATCTAACGAAACAAGACTAGTGCAACCCTTAACGGGAGTTGACGTTACTGAACGCCTCTTGGAGTTTACGGAGAGTTTTTTTGCTGGACTGGAAAGGGTAGATGGCTTCATTCTTAAGTCGGCCTCACCTACGTGTGGCATAAAGGATGTTAAGGTCTATCCAGGAGAAGGGAAAGTAGCCTCTTCAGGAAGGGATTCTGGTTTTTTTGGAGGCACTGTACTAGAAAGATACTGTGGGCTTCCTATAGAAGACGAGGGAAGACTTTCTAATTTCACAATAAGAGAGCATTTCTTAACTATTCTATTCACCGTCACGCGCTTCAGAGACCTCTCCATAAATCTCACCAGAAAAGGTCTGGTTGATTTTCAGTCGGATAACAAGCTGCTCTTCATGTCCTACAACCAGAACGAAATGAGAATCATGGGAAGAATAATCGGAAAGATGGATTCAAGAGGTATTGAAGAAGTATACAGCGATTATTCATCCCACTTCTACAAGATGATGTCCACCCCCCCAAAACATACTTCACACATAAACGTCTTGATGCATGGGCTTGGTTACTTCTCTAATTACATCTCTTCTTCTGAGAAGAGGTTTTTTCTAGAGACGCTTGAAAGATATCGAGACGGAAAAATCCCGCTAAGTGTTCCTCTCTACATATTGCGTTCTTACATTGTTGCATTTGACAGTGAGTATCTTGCTCGTCAAACATTTTTCCAACCCTACCCTGCTGAATTGATTGAGATAACGGACTCCGGGAAGGGAAGGTCCGGAAAATGAAGAGTGATAGGATTCATAACCTGAGTAAGAGACGAGATATCAAAGGTAGATTCATTATGTACTGGATGCAGGCCTCTCAAAGAACCGAAGAAAACCCCGCACTCGAGATCGCAAAGCAAGAAGCCAAGAGAAATAGCCTTCCTCTTATAGTCCTTTTCGTCTTCAACACCGATTACCCCTCTGCAAATCTCAGGAACTTTTCCTTTATGATTGACGGGCTCAAGGCCGTTAAATCAAAGCTCAAAGAAATGGGTATCAGATTCACTGTTCTAGAGGGTAATCCAACAGAAATCGTCCCCCGGGCCTCAAGGAACTGTGCTTTGATCGTCACAGACGTTGGATACCTCAGGCATCAGATCGCATGGAGAAGGGAAATTGCGAAAGCATCCTCGTGCCCGGTAATCGCGGTCGAAGCCAACGTAGTTGTTCCTGTCAAAGCAGCCAGTAATAAGGAGGAATACAGCGCAGCTACGTTTAGGCCAAGAGTGTTGAGTCGCCTTCAAGATTTCATAACTGACTTCGAATCCGTCGTGTTCGAACCCGGAGACCCTGTAACCGATTTTGAGACCACATTTGATCTTGACAATCCGGACCTTTCAAATATCGACCACACGGCATGCGTGGTCAGCAACTTTCCTGGCGGACAGGAAGAAGCAAATAGACAACTTGAGATATTTCTAGAAACCAAAATAGATAGGTTCGAGAAAGAGAGAAATGACCCCAATTGTGACTGTCTATCAGAGATGAGTCCATTTCTTCACTTCGGACAAATCTCCCCTTGTCTGATCGCCAGGAGGGTTATGGAGTCTGGTTCATCGGGAATAGAAGCTTATCTTGAAGAGCTTATTGTTAGAAGAGAACTGAGCATGAATTTCGTGTTCTATAACTCCAGGTACGATTCCTTCGAAGCACTCCCCCCGTGGGCTCAGAAGACACTCAATGAACATAGAAGTGATAGGCGAGAATACGTATACTCACTTTCTGAACTGGAGGACGGGATGACTCACGATCCTTACTGGAACGCAGCACAGAGAGAAATGGTCGCGAAGGGCAAAATGCACGGTTATATGCGTATGTATTGGGGAAAGAAGATCCTCGAATGGAGTCCTGATCCTGAAACTGCAATCAGCTCGGCGATCTATCTTAACGACAAGTACGAACTAGACGGTAGAGATCCGAATGGTTATAGCGGCATTCTCTGGTGCTTCGGAAAACACGACAGAGCTTGGGCGGAGCGTTCAGTATTCGGAAAAGCCAGATATATGAACTCAAACGGCCTAAAAAGGAAGTTTGATGCCGATGCCTATGTACAAAAGATCAGTTCTTTGACGAGTAAAGAGTGAAACACGAGCTGTATTCATAGATATCAATCACCTCGCCATCCTTGAGCACTTCCATTCGAACTGAGACATCGTAATTGCCGGAATGAAGCCCCAGAATTCTTATCGCTTTATGAGGATAAGTGAAGGCCTGTGTAACGAAATCTCCGCTTCCCGGAGTCTGCAGTTTCGCAGCTACTTCAATGCTTCTATCTTCGTGAAGATAAACGCCGTCTATCACGATGTTGTAGCCGCCCGTAGGCCTTTCTCCCCCCTTGACTAACAATACAGGTTCTTCAAGGACTGCAGAGACCTGAGTAAAAAGACCTTCATTAACCTCCCCCAGAAGAATGCTCACATCGCTATCCCACTCAACTTCAACCGAGACGTCCTCAAACCCAAGTTCTATAGCATCATCCCCCCTATTTTTATCATAATCAACTTCGAGTCCCATTACCACGAGTGTATAACCTCTTTGAAACGAGAGAATGAAGGGATTCATTGTGTAGTATATACCCTCTCTCATCAATGAAATCTTTTTTTCATAACTCTCCCCATTTCCTCTAAGTTGAATGAATACTTCTCGCTCCGAATTCTCGCTTCCTGGATCGAACAACCAGCCGGACAAGACAATTGCGACTTCTTCTGAATTGCTTTTCGAGAGAACTGTGAAGTTCACATTGCTTGTTCTACTTCCTACACTCTCCGTAAGAACAAACGGCTCAAGTTCTGCAAGCTCAATATAGCCAACGTTAAAAGCAAATAGATAGGATAGAAGAGAGAAAACAACAACGAAAACCCAGAATGTCTTCTTCATTCAGTCACCTCCCTGGTAATAAGACTACATAAACTGACAGTTTGTTTGTACGAACAAATTGGTGAGTAGCCCAGGGGGATTTCACCCCCAATCATCCGGGGACGTAAGGCTGGCTTCGCCGGGAGGGAGAACCTTTCTAGGGGCAGGACGTTAGGTTGCATGAACTAACTCAATTGGTCATCCTGACGTGCTCTTGGTCAGGATCTGGTGGGAAGAGCCTGAGGTCAGAGGCAAGAGGTCGGAAGAGCGAAGAGATCTTGATCTTCTTACCTCTAGCCTCATTCCCCTTACCTCTGATCCCCCCCTACTTACTAAGTTTCTTACTGC
>NZ_DIMV01000060.1:1551-4255 GCF_002425715.1 Mesotoga sp. UBA5557 | reverse complement strand
GATAGCATCGTTACAGACAATCGTACTCATTTCAAATAGAAGAGTCTGAAAGCTGTGTGCCGGTGTCCCGTCACTCAGCTTCTTCTTTCTCTTCTTCTCAAGAGCCCTCCTCCCTTGAGGGAGGACTTAAAATCAGGATCATCAAGAGCCAATCACAGCACATATTGTCAAGGGAGAAGAAGCACAATATGATTTCTATTTAGGGCTAACTTATGGGAAATGATGAGCTCCCTCGAGGGAGGAATTAAGATCAGGAACATCAGGAAAAAACCAAAGCATTCGCACAAGCACCAGTATATGTTTGGCATTTGATTCCCAGACTTGTGGGTGATGATGAGGTTTCTCTTGCATGAGATATGGCAAGGACGTACTGTCAAAATAAAGCTTGTGAAGAACAGGGAGCCAGACGGCATCATAAATGACTAATCGTGTTTTCCATCGGGCATGTTTCATCGGTACTAATCTAAGTTCTGGGGGGCCTCGCTGCCTAAATCAAATTGAATGTCTTAAGCGTAATATTAAGCATTATTACAAAGAAGACTACAAACAAAGCTCCCATGAGCAGCTTGATCTTTGCAGCTGCCTGAGTGGAAGTCATAAACTCCTGTATCTTCTTTGTTGATGAGCTGAAATAAGCAATGAGAGTAATTGCGATTATTGGAACAGTGAAACCGAGATTATATACGATAAGGAAGCCCAGTGCCCGAGCTGACATTCCGGCGCTGCTTATGACATACACTATCGTCGGGAGATATATCTGGCCCGTGCACATGAACTCCACAAATGAAACCAGTATTCCGGTTATTAGCGATGCGATCCAGATCGTCTTGACCTTCGCGTTCTTTCGGATTATCTCGTGAGTCTTGCGCTTCAGGCCTTTAGAGAGTTCAAGCACAGCCTTCTTACCTTTGTACCGCATTCTGTAGAAGTCAACGACGGAGAGTATTGCCAGAACTGCGGTGAAGACCGTCATCGCCGGATAGAATACAATCTGAAAGAGACGGGAAACGCTGTCGATGTACCCTGCGGCGCCGAGAAGACCCGTCCCCATAGCCAGATAAGCGGCAAAGATTCCAATAGCGAAGAACAGGCCGGCCACAAGTATCTCGTTTCTACCCCTTCCAACATAATAAAGGTACGAAACCAGAAATATAAGGACGGCAAAGGCACATGGGTTTATCCCGTCGATAAGACCGGCTCCTAGAACGACGAATAGACTGAACTGGCTGTATCTTTCCGTCAACACTTGACTCACGTCTTCCTCGAGTTCATCTATCTCCCGTTGCTTTTTCTCCCGTTCTTCCGAGGAGTAATTCAACATGCTATCAAGAACTGCCGTCGGATCGAGGTTTGATGGGGTGAAGGCGTCTTTGCCTATAAAAATAAGCGGGACTAGATCTGCCTCGCTGTCATTGACGTTGTAAACCCTCGTGTATTTCAGCTTGAGCTCCTGATTCTTCGATTCGGTAAGTAAATACTTGTTCAGAATCACTTCTTCTTCCACTTCATATTTGAGACTGTCTATCATCATCTCGGCCTCGAAGCACTCCTGACATGTGGGAACTCCGAAAAAATCAATAATCACCGAAGCGGTTGCCGAAAGACAAATAAGGCTAAAGAAAACAAGAAGTAGAGTACGTTTCATACATTCACCCCGTTAACCACACAAAGTTTGTCGCTTTTGGATTTCTAAGATTATACCACCCGGGTAATAAAGCTTGCTTTACTCACAAGAAATCGAAAGAGATTTCCTTATCATTAGCGAGGAAAAAAAGGTGTATGCCAACTCATTTGGTATTTGGCAGTCCATGGTTTATAATATTTCTCAAGATCCTTGCTGCATCAATTTGATAAGGAATCTCTGTTGGTTTTTTGAGAGAGGCTATTTATTTGACATGGATTCTGTAAACGTGATAAAATCAGAGTGGCGCTTTTGTGGGTTTGTGGTTCATAGTCCGGAATGCTCTAACGATGTTATTGATGTTGTTCTAGAAATATAAACTGTTACAAGCAAACGCTTCTTAGGGGGTGTTCAAGGTGGCAAAGCGGTCTCGTGTTCTGTTGATTCTTGTTCTGTTTGTTGGTCTTGCTTTTCTCCTGACCGGGTGTCTAAAGAAGATTGATCTCAATCTTACTATAGCTATCCAGGGTCTTGGAGAGACCGATCCTGCCGTTGGTATGCACACTTACAAGTATGGAGCCAGTGTGACACTTACAGCGACACCGGCAGAAAACTATGATTTCAAGGAATGGGAAATTGGGGGTCTGGGAAGCTTTAGCGAAAACGTTAAAGAAATCGTGTTGAAAGATTCCATATCGGCAACAGCAGTTTTTGTAAAGAAATCTTTCGATATAAAAGCTTCGGTTGACCCCGAAAATGGTGGCACGGTAACAGGTGCCCGCTCTTATGTTTTTGGCGACACAGCTTCACTAACAGCTGTGGCTGCTGAGGGATTCAAGTTCGTTGAGTGGACTGAGAACGGGTTACCCATCAGTTCAGACAATCCGCTCGAGTTTGTTGTAAGTGCTAACAGAGCGTTTGTTGCGCATTTTGACAACGAGTACATGGTCACTGTGGATGTCATCCCTGAAGAAGGCGGAATGGCTTCCGGTGGCGGTAAGTACGTATTCGGATCTGAAATAACGGTAGTAGCCACTCCGGCAGAATGCTACGACTTCGTAGGCTGGTTCGTAGGCGAGACTC
>NZ_DIMV01000060.1:1352-1503 GCF_002425715.1 Mesotoga sp. UBA5557 | reverse complement strand
CTGAAGACGTTCGAAGTCACCGTTACCGCTGAGCCCAAAGAGGGCGGAGAGGTTATGGGTGCTGATATTTACGACTGTGGAGAAGAAGCTACCGTAACAGCTGTCGCAGACGAATGCTACGACTTCGACGGCTGGTTCGTAGGCGAGACTC
>NZ_DIMV01000060.1:0-1290 GCF_002425715.1 Mesotoga sp. UBA5557 | reverse complement strand
CTGAAGACGTTCGAGGTAGTGGCGACGGCCGGCGAGAACGGCACGATCACTCCGGAAGGTACGCAGACAGTCGAATGTGGCGACGATATCCAGTTCACTTTCACTCCCGACGAAGGCTACGGCGTTGACCAGGTAACGGTAGATGGTGCTCCCGTCGATGTAATCGGTTCTCCAGATACAACCGATAAGACCTACAATCTTGAAGATATACGTGACAATCACGCTATAGACGCTACTTTCAAGCAGGTCTTCTTTGTAACCGAGTTTGATTTCCAGGGTCAGAGTCCTTTGGGAAATAGATATGACGTACATATCGAAGTCGATCCGGAAGTCACTCTACTGAAATTCTCTTATCCTGGCGACGATACTGAACTTCCTGTTGCAGAAGCTGCAGTGGTCGGTGGAGTAGCGAATATCGATAATTTCTTCACGCTTGATGATGCAGATTTCCTTATGATAAAAGCCTTCACGGCCGATGGCAATCTTCTGGCAGAGATAGTGGTGGAACTGGATTACAGCGAAGCCTTCCTGAAGGTTGCAACATTTACTCCAAAGAAAGAATGGTCTTTGCCATCCGCAATTATCTATGACGTTCATATCGAAGTCTCTGACAATGTGGATAAGGTCGAATTCGCGTATCCCGGTAATCCAGAGGCCGAACCGATACCTGCAATGGCCGTTCCCGTCGGTGGAGTAATAGACATAGAGATGAACTCTGTAGATTTCGATGCAGAAGAAATAACCGTCATGGCATACAGCGGCGCTGAGCTGCTGGTTTCCAAGAACTTCGATCTCCTGAAAGTTATAGAGGTGACCTGTGAGTTTGTCGCTGATTATCTGATCTTGGGTATTTCCGAGTTCAAGTTCACTGTGGCTGTTAATTCACCTTTCTGTGCCTTCATTGCATTCGTTGCAGATGGCGATATACAGGTGGAAGGAAATCCTTTTGCAGTGGCTGATCTTGGAGCTTACGAGTTCCGCGTATTTGTGGATTCCGCATTGAACAGAGTTGACGTCATGGCTAAAGACGGTGCGGACGATAAAATAGCTGAGAGAAACATTGATCTTCCTTAGTAATAGTTTATTGTTGGTTCCAGAGAGTACTGAGTGGTGTTTATGGAATACAGGTTTTGCAAGTTAGTCTTTGTTATGATTGAGTTGAACCTAAAAAGGAGGTTGAGTTTGCATGCTTAAACGCAAGGGTTTCTACGGTCTCATACTGGCAATAGTCGTACTAACGCTTTTCTTGCCTGCATGTTTCAAACTTGGCGGAGAACCCTCGATTGATGC
>NZ_DIMV01000011.1:11250-11430 GCF_002425715.1 Mesotoga sp. UBA5557 | reverse complement strand
GACAGAGGAGAGAGTTCTCGTCATCTCGTGAGCGCAGCGAACCTCTCGACAATGCTCTTTCTCCACTGGTCTTATCGGTGAACGGATCCTCGCTCTCTTGGACGGTCAACGGCGAACCATGTTTTAGAGCGTTCATCGGGTCCTTGTTCTTAAGCGTACAGCGGCTCTTAGCCCACGAAG
>NZ_DIMV01000011.1:11037-11176 GCF_002425715.1 Mesotoga sp. UBA5557 | reverse complement strand
GCATCACTTCCTGGGATGATTTTTCCAGCATCACTTCCTCGCGCCAGCGAGCCTCACTTCCTGGCGAAGCCAGCCTTGTGTCCGCCGGTGATCTTTCGGCGCATCACTTCCCCGGACGTTCCTCCGGGCATCACTTCCT
>NZ_DIMV01000011.1:657-10983 GCF_002425715.1 Mesotoga sp. UBA5557 | reverse complement strand
CAGCCTTGCGTCCGCCGATGCTCTTCGGCGCCTTGCGTCCCGCCGAAGGCGGCATTGCGTCTTACTTCAGCAGTGACTGGCTTTTCTCCCACTTTCTCTTGAGCGCAGCGAACGTCTCAAAATGATTTTTCTCGTCTTGTCTCGATCGATCTTATTGAATACGATTCCGCTTCTTTCCTCGTAGCAAGAATATCTGGCGAACTTGGAAAGACTGTTTCGTACATTAAGACGTATAACTTACTATAATATTGATAGGTGTTGAACAATCTTCTCTTAAGGACAGTCGAAGAGCTGTCTGCCCTTCTGGTTTAGATGTAAGCTCGCGCCCGGTTTTCTTTGTGGATGCGGTCTTGAGGGAATTGCTGACTAAAAAGCACATCGATCATTGAAAAAGGGGGTATTTTTGATGAAGAAGCTTTTGGTAGCAGTTCTTCTTGTAGTTACCACTGCGCTATTTGCAGGTACCGTCTCGGTAATCGGACCTTGGTCCGGCTCCGAAATGGATGCTTTCATTCCGGTCCTGGAGGCATTCAAGGCAGAAACGGGAATTGATTACACTTATCAGACTTACAGGGCAGAGGATCTGGCAAATGTCTTACCTGCTCAGTTTGCCGCAAGGAAGGCTCCCGCTGATGTGATATTCATGTGGTCTAGTTTCATAACAAACAACACGAAGAACATAGCGGAGCTTACCGATGTAATTGACAGAGATGCTTATATTCCGGGCGCGCTTGACAACGTAACAACCGCAGACGGAAAGGTCTATGGAATAGCTTACACGGCAAAGGTAAAACCGGGTTTCTGGTACAGAAAATCCTTCTTTGAGGCTCACGACTTGGAAGTCCCTTCTTCCTGGGAGGAGTTTGTTGCACTTCTTGAGAAAATCGACTCGTTGCCTGGAGTGAAAAATGCCATTGCAAGTGGTAATGGTGTAGGATGGCCTCTTTCTGATGTCACAGAGCACTTCTTGATAACGTTCGGTGGGCCGGAACTTCAGAAGGATCTTATCGAAGGGAATACATCATGGAGAAGCCATGCCGTTCGAAATGCCATGGGCAAGCTAGTCTATCTGATCGAGAGAGGATTCTTCAGTGTACCAACTGAGTGGACAACGATACTGGAACAGTGGTGGAAAGGAGATTATGGCCTATACTTCATGGGGCAATGGATAACCGGAATGGTAGAAGATGCCGATGATCTCGCTGTTTTCAGCCTCCCGGGGAATCGAGGAATGGTTTTCAGTATCGACTACGCTTTCGTTCCAGAATTCGCCACAAACAAGGCGGAAGCTCTCGAGCTCGTGAAATTCCTTGCCGGTGAAAAAGGGCAGAGCATTCAGGTCGCACAGGGTGGCCATATAGCAACGGTCGAAGTAGCTATGGATAACTACCCGGCCGTCGACATGGAAATCGCGAAACTCACTGAGGGAGTTCAAACTCTCAACGATCTTGATGACTCTATTGGTGGTCTATGGCAAACCGCATTCTGGGATCAACTGAAGCTCATCTGGGTCCGCCCAGAAAGACTCAATGACGCTCTAATGGATCTTGACGAGAAGATGCCTAATTAATTCTTGAACTGTAGTGGGGCCCTGAGGGTCCCACTACTTTTTTTCGGAGGTGAGATAGTTGGCTGTAAGAAAGGCTAAGCTAAAACACTTCTTGTACTTCATTCTACCTGCCTTGTTTCTCCTGGTCGTTTTCGTTCTGTATCCAACTCTGAATACGGTTTTTCTAAGTTTCGTGGACGATGACGGAAAGATCTCACTTTCGAACTACATTGAGGTTTTCTCCAGCAGGGACATTCTGGATACGCGAGGATTCAGTAGAGGCTTTCCCTATGGTTCGTTGATCCACAATATCCTCTGGATAGCCATTCATTTACCGCTGACGACCATCGTCGGTCTTTTTCTTGCCGTTCTTCTGAGAGGTGTTAAGGGTGGAGGGATTGTCAAGTCCGTGATCTTCCTCGGAATGGTAATGCCTATGATCGTTGGGGGAATAATGATAAGATTCATGTTCGAAGAGAACGTGGGCGTTGTGAACCTTGTTCTTCAGATACTTGGATTAGAAACGAAAACCTGGACAGCATATCCAGAGACGGCCTTGTTTGCGCTGATCTTCGGTTCGGTGTGGCTATGGACAGGTTTCTCCATGATTCTCTATTCTGCAGGACTCGAGACAATCCCAAGCACATACTATGAGGCAGCACAGATAGATGGAGCTTCGAAGGCGAAGATGCTTTTCAAGATCACTATCCCCCTGCTGAAACCTATAACTGTTGTAGTCCTTACAATGACGCTTCTATGGGAGCTGAAGGTCTTCGACATTGTCTACATTGCAACGATGGGTGGGCCAGGCGGCTCATCTAACGTCTTGGCGCTCCAGATGTATCTCTACGGCTTCAGAGAGTGGGATTTTGGAAAGTCTGCTGTTGTTGCAGTGCTAATCGCAGGTTCGACTCTTCTAGCGGCGATACCAATGATGAAGTCGGCGGGGGATGAGGCAGAATGAAGAGAACGAGACGAGAGACTCTTGTGAAGACTGTTGTAGCCTGGATAGTTGCTCTAATCTGGATACTGCCTCTTATGGGTGTTGTTATGACGGCCTTGAGGCCTTTCAGCGAGGTAATCGATGGATGGTGGAAGCTCGAGCCCTTCAATGCGACTCTCTCGAACTTCTCCGGAGCGTTGAATCACCGGACAGCGGCTCTATACAAGGGAATGATAAATTCGCTAATGATAGCGATTCCAGCTACTATTGCTCCTCTGCTTCTTGCGACACTGGCCGGCTACGGAATCTCGAGGTACGGATTCCCATTGAGAAAGACCTTCATATTGACAGTGGTGCTAACGCTTGCTCTTCCTCAGCAGATGATAGCCATACCCATTTTCAGAATCATGAGCAACCTTGGGTTGGTGGACACCTTCTTTGGACTCATATTGCTTCATACTGCGTGGGGAATTCCGTGGATAACTTTCTTCATGCGCAACTACTTCAAGACTCTTCCTGCAGACATGGAAGAGGCCGCAAGAATCGATGGAGCCGGCGACTTCGGCATATTTTTCCGCGTGGTTCTCCCTAATGCATTCCCCGCTATTGCTTCTGCCTCTGCTCTGCAGTTCACCTGGGTGTGGAGTGATTTCTTTCTTGCACTTATCCTTATCTACTCACCGGAAAAGCTGCTCGCGACTCAACGAATCCCGCTGATGCGAGGTGTTTACCATGTTGACTGGGGACTGCTTTCGGCCGCGTCATTGCTCGTCATGATAGTTCCCGTTCTCATTTACGTCCTCTTGCAGAGATACTATGTAAGGGGAATGGTAGGATGGACAATCAAATAGAAGACCTATGAAATGAGGGAATTGGATGAGCGGTCAATTCCCTCTTTCTATTATTACATCTATCGACACTATTCGCACAGCAGCACTATGAGGTCGTTGACATTCGTGCCCGTCGGGCCTGTCTTGAATAGATCACCTGATTTGTCCAGAGCGTGGTAGGAGTCGTTATCGAGAAGGAACAGTTGCGGATCTATTCCGGCATCGATCATTCTGCTCATAGAGTTTCCATCGACAATTGCTCCAGCCGCATCGGTAGGACCATCAATGCCGTCTGTACCTACACATGCGAGTGTTACGTTCTGCATTCCATCTGCTGCGATTGCAAAGGCGAGAGTCATCTCCTGACAACGGCCTCCGAGACCTTCTCCCCGAACATGCACTACCGTTTCGCCACCTAGTATCAACGCCGCAGGTCTCTTTGTAGGTCTGTTGAAGCGCTCTTCTCTTGCGATTGCGGCCAAGAAGACTCCGGCATCTCTCGCTTCGCAGTCTAGTGAGGTGGTGACTATTGAAGAGTTGTAGCCCAGCTCTCTAGCAAATGTCGCTGCCGATTCGCAGGCTCTTGTGATGCTTCCGATTATCTCGGTCTGAACGTTGTGAAGTCTATCAGGAGTCTCCTTCTTCAGTGCTTCAACAACTTCGGGCCTGAGATTGAGCGCATACTTCTCGATCACGGCAAGTGCTTCTTCGCTTGTACTGCTGTCAGGATAAGTCGGCCCGGACGCTATAGAGTCCAAGCGATCGCCAAGAACGTCTGAAAGAACAAGTGTATATATCTGTGACGGAGCGACGAGCCTTGCAAAACGGCCGCCCTTCACTGAAGAAAGTCGTTTTCTTACTGTGTTGATCTCGACGATACTAGCACCGGAGCGGAAAAGCTTGTTGTTAACCTCCACAAGATCTTCGAAAGCAACGCCATCGGCAGGCTTTTCGAACAGTGCCGATCCTCCCCCCGATATAAGAAAGAGGATTTTATCGGGCTTGCCGGATTCAATTAACTTCAGCGCATGATCGGTAGCTTCGACTGTCTTCCTATCTAGAATCGGGTGCCCCGCTTCAAATATCTCTATGCCTTCGATTTCTCCTTGACTGTAGCCATATCTAGTAATGACTACACCGCGTTCGATTTCATCGCCGAGCTTCTCCTTTGCTGCCTTGGCCATTCTCCATGCTGCCTTTCCAATCGCAAGAAGAAATATCGGACCGGTTAGCCCCGCCTTTTCGATCGCCTTTTTTACCGAGCTCTCAGGTTGAACGGCTTCGATCGATTTCTCGATTATGTACTTCACATCTTCTCTAAGTTCTCTCAAAACAATCCTCCTCAATAGCACCGAAAAAGAATCTGTCCATAGTGGAAATGCTAGTCTGATTCAATTCTATACTAGTTAAGAAAATTCATCGTTATGAACAGTTATTCTTGCGCTCCTCTGACTTGTATTAAGCAGTTGCAGTAAATAGATTAGAACCTAAACTGGTTGCTTGATGGAGACTTTTTCCAGGAAACCAGTCGGCCTACAATGAGAATAGTCTGCAGCACATATAAGCACAAATCAAAGAAAAAGACGGTGCATACACACCGTCTTTTCTCATCTCTGAAAGGCTCAGAGAAGTATGGTCAAGTATAGATATGGCCCGGGGAGGAAGTTGTATAGCAAACTAAGTCCTGCACTGAGAACTATATTATCAACCGGCCTCAGAATGAATTCCCATCCTCTGCCGAACACAGGGATGAAGAATAGGAACTTCCCATCGAAAGTATAAGCGTTTAGCTCATTTGGTGTCATCGGCTTTTCGTAGTAAGTGCTTGCCTGGAATAGATAGAAATCCATTCCCTCGTAGCCGGTGATGTTTCCTGCTAGATCATACACTACATCTCCATATAGGCCATGGCCAAGAATGAAGTTCTTCGGAGCGGCCACAAAAACAGATGCAACCAAAAGAACTGCCACAAGAATAAGGACTTTTTTCATCAAATTACCCCCTTTTAAGTGATATCGAACCTATCCTACTTACTGATTTTACACTTAATGGCCTCATTAAGTCAACGTATGTTCATTCTCCAGAAGCAATTTCTCGCATACAGCAAGGATGATAACAGTTAGGGTTCAAACCACTCCAGTCCATCGAATGAGTACCGGGCGAGGTCGATATTGTCATCCCTGATCCTGTAATACCATGACGTGAAAATACTTTCAGTTGTACCGGAACTGGAAAACTCAATCTGTGCCTCGTAAGAGTACTCTCCCCAATCAACTTCCGCGTATTCAACGGATACTAACTCCAAGTGGTCAACTTTCACCTCTCCTGAAAGCACGTGCTGGTTGACGAAAAGAAGAGCGGTCTCTTCTATAGCGGGATAAACCATCTCGGGGTCGAATTCTTCGACCAGGCCTCTTGAAGAGAGCAGCATAATAACCACTGCCAGGACTATCACAGCGACTATCGTGTATTTCTGCAACACGGCTTTGATCTCGCTGTCTTGTTGATTCACTACTTGAAGCTCTTCAGATTCTTCGTTCTTCTCATGTTCGCTCAAAAAAATAGACCCCTTTCGGGGTCAATTATACATATCTGTCAATCAAAAAACTACCGCGACATTCAGTCTCACCGAACTCAAGACAGACGATAGAATCGCTGAAGGTGACTCGAAGAAAAAGCCCAGAACGGTTAATGGTGAAGCAGAAACACCTGCTCCGACCAGAAGTGTCTGGTTGTTCTGAAGCACCAGTGCGTAATCAAAGCCGACTCCAACGTATGGGAAGATAACAACATTCGTTCCAAATTCATAGTAGAGATTAATCTTCTGAAGCTCGAGTGGACTAAAATAGGTCTTCCATGTCCAGCCCAAGCCCAGGTTAGGACCCGTCCATCCCGTTATGTTTCCAAAAACGTCTAGCTTTGCCTCTCCATAGACGGGAAAGTGCAGACCCGCTACCAGCGGCTTACCATGAGCCTTATCGGGCCAAACGATTAGTGGTTCGGAAAAAACGGCGATAGCCAGACCAAGAACAACAGCTAGTAACAACAGTTTCTTCATTTCTATCCCTCCTTTGCAACGCGCGAACTCGACCTAAGTACATATTTATTATACAACATTACCCGACCGTTATCAGCATTAGGACCACTGTATAGAAATATAATAGCTTTGAGGACTAAAGCAAAAGAAAGGTCTACTGGATCTCAATTTGTAGCCGATCAAGTGTATTGATGATAGAATTTCTAAGACATATTCATTCATGGCGGAGGAGTGTTCTTTTGGGCAAGATTATTGTTTTGGCCGGGAATGTTGGCGCAGGTAAGTCTACTATAGCGAGCGCTATTGCAGAAGGTCTTGGATTCAGTATTCACTACGAATCCGTTTCCGACAATCCCTTCCTCGAGGATTTCTATTACGATCAAAAGAGATGGTCATATCATCTCCAAACATACTTTCTATTTCACAGGTACTGTTCTTTGAAACAGGCTGAAGAGAAAGACAACACCGTCTTCGATCGTTCGATATATGAAGACAGAGAGATTTTTGCTCGCAACCTTTTTGAGACAGGGAAGATGTCTCAAAGGGAATTCGCAGCTTATGTGACAATGTTCGATTCAATGATAAAGTACTTGAAGAAGCCTGACTTGCTGGTCTATATCGATGCGGACGTCGATACGATTCTTTCCAGGATAAGGCGGAGAGGAAGACAGATGGAGACTGCAGTTCCAATAGCTTACTGGGAGCAGCTCGACAGGTTGTACTCGCAATGGATTGAAGAATACGACCTTTCTCCGGTCTACAAGATAGATGCCAGATCTGTTGATATCGTCATTAATCCAGAGAAGACAGAGAGAATCATAGGCGAAATAAAGAGAATCCTGTAGAGCGCTGTTCATTCCTTAACAGATTTGCAGAAATCGTAACTTGACATTCTGTACAAGATGTTGATACTATCAATTATCAAAACACTACGAAGGTGATCTGTGTGAGAGTTAGTTCGAATTCATTCTTTATGACAAACAAGCTTCATCATCACAGACTGTGGCGCCCGGTTGAGGGAGGCGGCACCTTCTAGTCGTGCTCTCTTAAGGAAATCAACAGACCGGGCTTATGGCCCGGTCTTTTTTTATTGGAGGTGTGGAATGAAGAAGTTCCTGGTACTTGCAGTTTTGATCTGTATGACAATGGCATTTGGAAGTCTGATCGACGACGTTAGGCAAAGAGGTGTTCTGAGAGTTGGGCAGGACGCAGGTTATATGCCCCTTTATGGAACCAATCCCGATGGCGAACGAATCGGTTTGGAAGTGGAGATCCTCGAGAGGATGGCCGAAATCCTTGGCGTGAAACTGGAATTCGTAGTTGTGAACTGGGATGGAATAATCCCTGCTCTGATGTCAAACAAATTCGACATAATCTGGTCTGCAATGACTATAACTCCGGAAAGGGCTCTGAGAGTTAACTTCTCTGATCCCTATCTGACAGTGGGTCAGATAATTCTCTACAACACAAACAAGTACACGGTTCCACCCACCGAGGAAGACCTGGACAATCCCGATGTCAAGATCGCTGTACAACTTGGTTCGACGGGCGCAGAAGCAGCAACCAGACTCCTCTCCAATGCCCAGATCTTTATGTTTGAGACGATCGACGAAGCTGCCTTCCAGGTTGCTTCCGGAAGGGCCGACGCAATGATCTTTGACTCCATTTATGCAAGATTTATGGCAAAGAAATACGATCAGCTCGATGTGACGGAAGAACTACTGACAAGAGAGGACTTTGGCGTAGCAATTGCAAAGGGAGACTTTGAAACACTTCAGTGGTTGAACACCTTTATTCAGTGGGTAAAGACAACTGGAACACTGGAAGAGCTTGAAAACTACTGGTTCGTGGAATACCAGCCGGAGTTCTAAGGAAAGAATTATGACAAGAGCGATGTCGAAAATCATTCTGGGAGTAATAGTCGCAGGAATGCTCTGGTTCTCTTATTCATCAGTCTCAGCTGTGTATCCTTTTAACTGGAGATCGCTTGCCAGGTATTACAAACTCTTCATCGAAGGGATCGTCACTACTCTCCAGCTAAGCGTCATCGCTCTTGCTCTTGCAGTAATCGTGGGAATTGTGGTAGCACTTGCACGAGATTCAAAAGTCAATCTGCTGCGTGACGCGGGGACTCTCTATGTTTGGTTCTTTAGAAACATGCCGTTACTGGTGGTCATTCTTCTAGTCTACTACGGCTTCGGTTCTGCAGTTAACATCGATAGATTCTGGGCGGGAGTTGTCTCACTTTCTTTATTTGAGGGAGCATACGTAGGCGAGATCTTTAGAGCGGGGATAGCCGCAGTTCCTTCTGGAGAGAAGGAAGCCGGAGAGGCCATGGGACTCTACAGAAGTCAGATAATGTTCTCTATAGTCTTTCCACAAGCCTTTAGAATCTCAATTCCCCCTCTAATCGGACAGCTCGTAACGCTCATCAAGGACAGCTCGTTGGTGTCGGTCATAGCCCTTGGCGATCTCACGATGCGCGCCAGACAGGTGGGAACACAGACCTTGGCAGTGTTTGAAGCGTATATCTTACTTGCCGCCTGTTACCTGTTTATGACATCGCTGATCTCTCTGGTAGGAAGGATACTTGAAAGGAGGCTTGCCATTCCATGACAGAAAGAAACGTAATTTTGAAGCTCTCGAACCTCTCAAAATCATTCGATGGGCTGTCTGTCTTGAAAAACGTCTCGTTCGACGTCAAAGAAGGCGATGTGATAGCTGTCCTGGGTTCTTCTGGTGCGGGAAAGACGACCCTACTCCGATGCATTAACAACCTAATAACCCCCGATGAAGGCGAGGTCTTCTTTAAGGGGAGACAGGTAGAGAGAACGAGACAATCAATTAGATCTTTCAGATCAAAGGTTGGATTCGTATTTCAGAGATTCAATCTGATTAGTCATTTGAGGATTGTCGATAACGTTGCTCTGCCTCTCGTGAAGGTGAACGGTATGAAGTGGGCAGATGCAAGAAAGGCCGCCGAAATTCAACTCAGGCAGGTGAATCTTGGCGAAAAACTTACAAGTTACCCTTCTCAGCTTTCCGGTGGACAGCAACAGCGAGTGGGGATAGCCAGAGCGCTCGTCATGAATCCCGACATTGTTCTCCTAGATGAACCCACATCGGCCCTAGACCCGTCTCTTGTAGGCGAAGTAATGAGAGTAATCAGAAAGCTCTCCTCAGAAGGGAGGACGATGATAATCGTCACCCATGAGACCGAATTCGCAAAGCATATAGCAAATCGGGTAATCTTTTTGAAGGACGGCGAGATAACTGCCGATTCTTGTCCGAAAGAGTTCTTCGAGTCGAAATCAGACGACGTAACCGAGTTCTTGACAGACCTTTCGGCAATTGTATAGCACTTTCCTGCAATGAGGGTTTCTTCCGTGATCTCTCGCAAAAAAAGACGTAAGAGGCCAGAGGGAAGACGTTGGAAGAGCGGGAAGAGGAGAGAGGAAGAGGAGGAAGAGAGAGAGAAAGAGAGGGCGAGAGGACGCGAAAAACGGTACAGACGTCAGGAGCCCGTCTGTCCCTATTTTCGCTTCTCGACTTTTCGTGAGCGCAGCGAATGGCTCGACAGTGCTCTTTCTTTAAGAAAAAGGTTCTCGGGTTTGATTTCAACGAAGACGACTCTAAACAGCGTACAGCGGGTTCTCCGCTTTTAAGCGTACAGCGGCCTTTTCGGTGAACGGATCCTCGCTCTTGGACAGCCAACGGTGAACCGTATTTCACAGCGATCAGCGGGGCTTGTTCTTAAGCGTATAGTGGATCTTCAGGGCGAGATCCCGTACAGAAACCACTACGGGATGAGAAAGTGAGTGGATTCCAGCGCAGGCTCATAAGTGTAAGCTCTCGAATGACAGTCCTTCACGTCATCCTGGCACGCTACTGGCCAGGATCTCGTTCTTTGAAACAGTTGCAAGTCGCAGGAACGGTTATCCGTTTTCGGTTCACCGTTCTCCGAGCA
>NZ_DIMV01000011.1:0-565 GCF_002425715.1 Mesotoga sp. UBA5557 | reverse complement strand
CGGTCTTATCAGTGAACGGGTTTCATGATCTTGAACGGTAAACGGCGAACCATGTTTTAGAGCGTACAGCGGCTCTTTCAGAGAACGGTGAACCGACAACGGGCAACTATTTCTTCTGCTTGCAACTGACAACAGGTGAACTTGGAACTGCTTCTTTCCGGTGGACGGTGGACCGTTGACGGACAACGTTGTTTTGAGCAGCGATCAGCGGGTCTTTGTTCTTAAGCGTATAGTGGATCTTCAGGGCGAGATCCCGTGCAAAGGCATCACGGGATGACGAAGTGAGTTGAATTAGGGCAGGCTCTACGGAATGACGGCCATGATTACTTCATATGACTCTGCTTTCCTCGTTATCCTCGTGCTTCTGGTAAGGATTTTTACGGAACTTCTGGCGTTCAGCGAACTTCTGGCGTCCAGCGGCTCTTTGTGACCAGCATAAGCTGAGATCGACTCCTGCTCTTTCGCTTCATCCTGGGGCGCAAGCGCCACCATCGCTTCCGCCGGTGATCTCTCGGCGCATCACTTCCCCGGATGTTCTTTCGGGCCTCACTTCCCGACGAAGTCG
>NZ_DIMV01000015.1:0-9054 GCF_002425715.1 Mesotoga sp. UBA5557 | reverse complement strand
ACTGACAGGTTCCTTATGTCCCTTTTTTCCCGCGCCTGTCGGAACCGTCCGGAACTTGACGGACTTGTCGGCCAAGTCGGAACCTAGGTGCGAAGCACCAGAACTATGACCTTCCCTCTCAACCAAGAGCCTGGACGCGAAGCGTCGGAACGAGGAACTGCTCTTGTTTCTAAAAATGGAGTCTGTCCCTATTTTAGGAGAATGAATCCGTCCACCCGAGCTAGACACAAATTGGATAGCCTATAATAAGTGAGGTCTCCATTTGCCACAATATGAGAAAGTAATGCGATGATATAATTCTCTTGAGCTTTTTCTGAATTGGAGGGATTTCAGTGCTTGTTTCCCATCTATCCGTCAGGAACTGGAGAAATTTCCGGGAGATCGATGTGGATCTTACCAAAAGAGTCTTTCTTGTCGGGGCCAACGCATCGGGAAAATCCAATTTCCTCGATGTGCTTAGATTTCTGAGAGACATAGCAAAGTCTGGGGGAGGCCTACAGGAGGCATTGACCAATCGAGGAGGTATTTCGAAAGTTAGATGTCTGTCGGCGCGCAGAAGCTCAGATGTCCAAATTTCGATTACTCTTTCAGATGATCAAAGAAAAGAAGAGAAGTGGCGATACTCGCTAGGCATTACTCGTGAAACAGGTGGTAAGCGACTACAAGTATTGACTCATGAGAGAGTTTGGAAAGATAACACACTCATTCTCGACAGACCCAATGAAGGAGATAAAGAAGACCCTCAAAGACTTACACAGACCAACCTTGAACAGATTAGTGCAAATAGGGACTTCAGGGAGGTGTCTGAGTTTCTTCAGCGAGTGCAGTATCTTCATCTCGTCCCTCAGTTCATACGATTCGCGGGTACATTTTCCGGTTATGCTTTGCCTGGAGACCCTTTTGGCCAGACTTTTGTAAAGAGACTCGCCGAGACTCCGGAGAAGACTAGAAGTTCTCGACTAGAAAAAGTTGAAGAGCTCCTGAAGAAGGCAGTGCCTCAGCTCAAAGATCTTTCATTTGTAGTTGATAAGATGGGGAAACCCCATTTGGAAGCAAGGTACGAACATTGGAGAGGCCACGGTGCAAAACAGCGTGAAGATCAGTTTTCAGATGGAACACTCCGCCTAATTGGACTCCTGTGGGTAATTCTTGAAGACAATTCATTGCTCCTTCTTGAGGAACCAGAACTATCTCTTCATAAGGCACTTATTCAGCTGCTTCCGGAGCTAATGTACAAACTTCAAAAGAGCAAGAGTCGTCAGGTTTTATTGAGTACGCATAGCATGGACTTGCTTATGAATAAAGGTATTGCACTCGAAGAGGTTCTTCTTCTTACACCATCGCCAGAGGGAACGGAAGTAAGAGTCGCCACTTCAATCGACGAAGCGGCTACCCTTCTTGAAGCGGGGATGAGTGTTGGTGAGATTGTGGCGCCTCACACTATTCCAAAGGATATTCGTGAACTAGAAGTCTTGTAGGAGCTGTGATATGTATATTTGTCTAGTAGTGGAAGATCTATTGAGTGAGTATACCGTCAGAAAAATTCTTTCCGAGGTAAGGCCTGATTTGACGGTAAAGACAGTATACAAGAATGGCGGGTTTGGATACATTAAGAGTAATGTCAAGAAGTTTTGGAAAGCTTCGCAACACATTCCATTCGTTGTATTGGCTGATCTCGATAACGAGATATGTGCTCCGTCAAGAGTCCTGAATTGGCTTGGGTTCATTCCTTCTACCGGTCGCTTTGTTTTTCGAATAGCCGTACATGAAACTGAGAGCTGGCTGATGGCCGACAGAGGCTCGTTTTCAGATTTTTTGGGAATTAGTGAGCGCCTTGTGCCCAAAGATCCTGATATATTGCTGGATCCGAAGGAAAAGCTTTTGAGCCTCGTTAAGAAGAGCAGAAAGCGATCTTTGAAAGAAGACATACTTCCCTTAGCTGGAAAGCATGTGACAGTTGGTCCGGCATATAATTCGTCATTGGCCAAGTATGTCTTAGAGTTCTGGAATCCGCAGCGGGCCGCAGGGTGTTCGAATAGCCTTGAAAAGGCAATTAGGGCGCTAGAATCGCTCCAGTAGTAAGTCAGTTGTTTAACACCCCTTTCGGGACTCGATTATTTACATTCAGTTAATAGTTAGGAGCACCGATAGGAAGACTCAATGCACTGAGGAGCATCAGTGGACGCAAGGCTGGCAAGGATCGTGCCGGGACGCAAGGCTGCTTTCGGCAGCAGGGAATAAAAAACCCGCTTTACGCTTGCAAGAGCAGGCTGTACGCTGAAAGGCCCCGCTGACTGTCATACGTTCTCCCTTCTCCTGAGCACTCAGGATACAGAAGCGCAGTTCTCATTCGAGAAGATTGTAAGACTGTCATCCCGCAGAGCCTGCCAGATGTGCTTCTGTTCAGGGCTATCATAGGGATATCGCTCAAACTCTTACTCTTTCCACTGTCTAGCGCCTATAACAAGATCCATGACGAAGAAACTCTCTTTTCACTCCTTCCAAGACGAGTTCACAATCGAGCTTGAAATTGCTCTCAGGTGACATCTTGTTGTGGGAGCGCTCACACCATAGCTGCAATATCTATACTGCTAACAATCGAAGTTAGACATTGCGGAAGAGTAATATCTCTATAAGCTACTGTTTATGACATTTAAGGAATACAATACCATTCAAAGACGAGAATTGACTTCTGTTTGATGATTATGATATAGTACTGTGAGCCCTCACATTATTCAAATCATGTCTTCCGACAGAGGAGTGGGATGATGAAAGCGATAACGATAGAAGATGTTGCCAGACTCAGCGGCGTATCCCGAGGAACGGTATCGAGGGTAATCAATGGAAGTCAGAATGTCAATAGAGAAACTAGAAAGAGAGTGCTTGAAGTAATAGAAAAACTCGGTTACCGCCCTAACCAGAACGCCCGGAGAACGGCCGGTGGAAGATCCTCCACAATCGGCATAGTGATTCCAATGATCGGTACGGAATTCTATGAAAGACTTATCAAGAGCATGGAAGAGAAGTTCAGAACACAGTGGTACGCCATGATGCTCTTCCCCGTTCTCAAAAGGGACTGGGTTTCCAAAGTCATGATGTACGATGTCCCAAATTCGGACGCTGCTGGAATGTTTCTTTGCTCTTTCGATATCGAGCATCTCTTTTCATCTTTCCGTAAACCCTTCCAAGGTCCAACGGTCCTTGTTGACAGTTATTCACCACTGTACGACTCGATTTACATCGACAACGAGCTCGGAGGATACCTTGTAGGAAGGAAGCTCTCGAAGTTTGAAGGAAGCACTCACGTCATAATGATGCAGGAATCTATAGATTCGGGTTTCTGGCCCGTCTTCAACTCAAGACTAAGAGGCTTTCAGAAAGCACTCCTCGAAAGCGGGAAGAATCTTCCGCCGAGAAACGTCCACTCCTACGATTTCAGCTGGAGCGCCGGAGCTCTCGCCGCCCGCGATATCTTCGACAACGATTCGCCCCCCTTCAATATCTTCGCTATGAGCGATCTTTACGCATTTGGAGTTATGCGGGAGGTCCAACTCAGAGGTCTTCGTATTGGTCAGGATGTGAAGCTGGTCGGTTACGACGATCAATCGCTCGCCAGAGACTGGGGGATCACCACGGTAAGGCAACCGATAGAGCTGATGGGAAAGAAAGCCGTAGATATGATGCTCGAACGCCTCGAGAAACCTGGAAAGGAAGTCGAAAATCTCTGCTTGAAACCTGAAATGGTGGAACGTGAATCCGCATGAGCCTGGAAGACTCCAGGCTATTGAAAGGAGGAGAATATGAGAAGAAAGGTTCTGATTGTTCTTGCGGTTTCTATGTTATTTCTGGGTTCGGTGATAACTGCCACGGTGGATGGACAGCTGATAATCTGGGCAGATGACACGAGAACTCCGATCTTCAAGGAACTCGCCAGAGAGTACTCCGAAATGACCGGTATAATCGTAACGGTCTACGAAATGACCATGGATGCGATTACCGAACAGGTTGTTACAGCCTCTCCGGCGGGCGAGGGCCCCGATCTGATCGTTGGGGCTCACGATTGGATAGGAAGACTGGTCCGAAACGGTACTATTGGTGCTATCGACCTTCCCGAAGCACTGCTCATGCAGTTCGATCCCGTGACTATCGAGGCCATGTCCTTCGAAGGAAAGCTTTACGGCGTCCCTTACAGCAGAGAGGGAGTCGCTCTGCTGTACAACAAAGATCTCGTTCCTGAACCCCCGAAGACGTGGGATGAGTTGGTCGCGCTCACAAGAGAGATTACGAACCCCGCTATCGGACAGTACGGATTCATCGTCGAACTCCCCTTCCCTTACAACAGTTTCCCGGTGCTTTCGGCCCTTGGAGGATATATATTCGGGCAGAGTGAGGAGGGAACGCTATTGATGGACGATATCGGTCTTGACTCCGTCGGCATGATTCTGGGAGCCACTCTTATAGACTGGCTTATCGAGGAGGGTCTCATGCCTGCAGAGGTACCCTGGGAGACTATGACGGGTCTTCTCTCCGAAGGAAAGGCTGGAATGGTAATCACCGGACCCTGGAGTATTCCAGTCGCAGAAAGTGGAGGAGTAAGCGTTGGAGTAGCACCCATACCGACAATATGCGGGCAACGACCACGGCCTTTTGTAGGAGTGTCTGGCATCATGGTCAACGCGTACTCCCCCAACAAGGCAATTATACAAGACTTTATCGAGAACCAGTATGCAACCAAAGAGTCGATGTTGAAAATCTTCGAAATGGACCCGAGACCATCGGCGTTCATACCAGCCTTTGAGGAGACCAAAGACGATCCCATCATGAATGCCTTCGCAGAATCGATCTCTTTCGGCATGCCGCTTCCGAATGTTCCTGAGATGAACGTGGTCTGGTCTGTCTGGAATGATGCGATGACTTTGATATGCAATCAGACGCTTTCTCCACATGAAGCTCTGAAGCAAGCGGCACAAGTGCTCGAAGATACCTTTTCCAACTGACGAATGCAAGTAAACCTGTATCCCCCGGTACTAGATTACAACGGCGTACTCAATTAGAAAGAGATCTGAGATGAGTATTATTGCTGGGGGATACAGTTTATGGAGAAAGTTATGGAGAAACGTTTGCTGGGATTTCTTCTAAAAACAGCGATAATATCGCTATTCAATGCGTTCGCAATTTTCGCGTGTATACTCTTCGCGATCTCGGGCGATCTGTACCTTTCGATCGCAGGAGTCGTACTAATGGTGGTAGTTAATCTGGTTCTCTTCAAGAAGAAGAGCTATCCTTTGAGATACCTCCTGCCCGGACTCTTCTTCTTGACGGCCATGGTTGTTCTTCCGATCCTTTACAACGTGTATCTCTCTCTCACGAACTACTCTACAGGCCATGTTATAGGGAAAGATGACGCAATAAATCTCTTTCTCAACCGTGAGTACTTGCAGCCCGATGCCGAGAAATTCAGTTTCACTGCGTACGGACACGGTTCGGATATCATGCTTCTCTTGCTGAAATCCGATGAAGAGCTTATTGTGGATATGACTGGTGAAATTCGGGATCCCAGCGAATTCGATATCGTTGACAGCAATCTGGACGGAACACCCGACAAAATCGGCGAATGGAAAGCTATGGAGACGTCGGAAGTCGTCGGCAAGGTATCTCTGTTGCAGAAATTAAGAATACCGTACGGTAACGGCTGGCTGAGACTCAGTACCCTGCGCGAGTTCAGACAGTACGAGCATCAATACAGCTACGACAAGGCGACCGATACACTGACCGATCTCAAAACCGGGAAGACTTACAAATCTGAAAAGGCACGATTCATCTCGAGCGACGGTGAGGCTCTGGATCCTGGATGGACGGAATATGTGGGTCTTCAAAACTATCTCAGAATAATAAACACAGAAAAATACAGAAAGCCCTTCTTCGGGGTCTTCATCTGGACTATCGAATGGTCGCTTTTGACGGTTCTTATCAGCTTCGCCATCGGCTTGTTTCTGGCCATTATGCTGAACGACAGCAAACTAAGGTTTAGAAAACTCTACAGATCCCTTCTGATTGTTCCGTACGCTATGCCCTCTTTCATCTCTCTGCTGGTCTGGCGGTACGGGTTTTTCAGTAGCGAGTTCGGCTTTTTCAACAGGATTCTAAGAAGCCTTACCGGTACATCCATACCGTGGCTGGACACGGTCTTCTGGGCGAGATTCTCGGTGTTGCTTACCAACATCTGGCTCACATTTCCCTACATGATGCTGGTTTCGTTAGGAGCTTTACAGGCGATCTCTCCGCATCTTCTTGAAGCAGCGGAGATCGACGGCGCCGGGAGCTGGCAGAAGTTCAGGAAGGTGACCTTTCCTCTGGTAATTGTGACGCTGGCTCCGCTGCTTATAGGTTCATTTGCGACGACTTTCAACAATTTCACAGTGATTTGGCTGCTCACCGAGGGCCGTCCGGTTACGGGAATCGGAGATGTTGCCGGTGCGACGGATATCCTTATCTCTTATGCATACAAACTGGCCTTCTCAGGAAGAGAGGGAAGCGAAATGGGCCTCTCGGCCGCAGTATCTATGGTGATCTTCGCGATCGTGGTTATTATATCTATCATCAGCTTTAGAAGAACCAGAGTTCTTGAGGATGTTGCAAATGAGATATAAAAGGACGTTCAGATATGTTATCTGTAGGATAATCAGACACGGGGTGATCTGGGTTGCGATCGCGTTTGCAGTTTTTCCGGCGCTTTTCATAATAGGCACCTCTTTCAATCCGGCCAATTCGATCAACTCAACGGGAATATTCCCGGCCAAGCCGACGCTCGATAACTACAAAAGCCTTCTCTTCGGCGCCAACAGTGTGTTCACAATGTGGATGTGGAACACCCTGAAAATCTGTTTCGTGACCTCGTCCATAAGCGTATTTCTGTGCGCGCTGGGGGCGTACGCCTTTTCTCGATTCAGATTTCCTGGAAGGCGAGCTGGATTATTGATGATTCTCCTAGTTCAAATGTTTCCGCAGACTCTGGGAATGACGGCGATCTTTCTGATTATGGTATGGTTCAACAAGAACTTCCCCCTGCTTGGCCTCAACTCTCACTCAGGGCTGATCTTCGTCTATCTGGGAGGCGCGATAGGCTTCAACACGTGGCTCATGAAGGGATATTTCGACAGTATTCCCCGCTCGCTTGAGGAGGCGGCCTTCGTTGACGGTGCCACTCCCTTCAGAACGTTTCTGAGCATTGTGCTGCCGCTGGCCAAACCTATTCTCGTTGTCGTCTTCATCATACAATTCATCGCCACTTATTCCGAATACATGATCGCGAGCACGCTGCTAAAGGGTGACAATATGTACACCTTGGCCGTGGGACTTCGCCTCTTTGTCGGACAGCATTACGACGACAGGTGGGGACCCTTCGCGGCGGCCGGAGTCCTCGGCTCTCTGGTGATAGTGGCGATCTTCTATTCGTTGCAAGGTCAAATAGTCTCCGGCTTGACAGGCGGAGCGCTCAAAGAATAAAAAGGAGGATAAGAATGCAGCTTAAACCGCCAGAATGGACAAGCGACGCTATCATCTATCAGATATTTCCCGACTCTTTCTTCAACGGTGAACCGTACAACGATCCTCCGGAAACCCTTAAATGGGGAGCCACACCCGAGAAGAATCGCTTCTACGGGGGAGACCTGCGTGGAATTATCCATAAGCTAGATTATTTGCAAAAGCTCGGAGTCAACTGCATATACTTGACTCCCGTCTTTGATGCACCTTCGAATCACAAATATGATACCCGCAATTACTTCAAAGTAGACGAAGCTTTGGGCGGAGATGAGGCACTCATAGAATTGGTTGAGGAGGTTCATCTAAGAGGGATGAGGATCTTGCTGGACGGGGTTTTCAACCACTGTGGTGTTGAACATCCGTTCTTTGTTGACGCTGCGAACAGGGGAAAAGAGTCCCGCTACTGGAACTGGTTTCACATCGACTCGATACCGGTTGTCGAAAGCCCTGAACCAAACTACCGTTGTTTTGCA
Organism: Mesotoga sp. UBA5557; assembly: GCF_002425715.1. Lineage (NCBI taxonomy): Bacteria > Thermotogati > Thermotogota > Thermotogae > Kosmotogales > Kosmotogaceae > Mesotoga > Mesotoga sp. UBA5557. The sequence continues at coordinate 1,036 of NZ_DIMV01000015.1, read as the reverse complement.
GGCTACGGAAAAATGCCCGAGTTCAATCTTTCAAACCCTAGAGTGAGGGAATACTTGCTTGGAGTGATCCGATACTGGTTTGAGAAGGCCGATATCGATGGCTGGCGGCTTGATACTGTGGAATATCTGCATCCCGATTTCGTTCGAGCCGTTCGAGAGACATCCAAAGAGATGAACCCGGAGGCTTACGTTCTGGGCGAGCTTCTTCATCTTGGAACTTCCTGGTTCAAGGGAGGTTATCTGGACGGTGCGATGAACTACAGATTGAGAAAGTATCTTCTCTCCTTTTTCGTCTTCAACAACATCGACGCGAAGACCTTTGGAGAAAAGCTATATGTCTTACGACGAAGCTACCCCGACTGGGCCAATTATGCAATGTACAACATGATAGACAGCCACGATCGCCCCAGAATCTGCACACTCTGCAACGGGAAGAAGGAGATAGTCAGACTCATCCTGCTGTTCTTATTCGCTTACCCGGGTGTTCCCGCGATCTATTACGGTGACGAGATAGGCATCAAAGGCGGCAACGATCCATACTGCCGAAGCTCGATGATATGGGATGAGAACCTCTGGGACCGCGAACTTCTCGAGTTTTGCAAAACACTCATAGAGCTTCGAAAAACAAGTCTGGCTCTGAGAAAGGGAGCTTTCATATCTGGTATAGCCGAAGAAGGACTTTTCACATTCGAGAGACACTACGGGAATGAAAGGGTTTTAGTGTGCTTGAACAACTCTCCTGTCCCCAGAGAATGCAAAATTGAGCAACTTTACGAAGCTCTTTTTTCGGAATTTGCCACGATCGATTCACGTACTCTGTCGCTCGATCCTTATGGTTTCGCGGTATTGAGGAGGACGGTGCTAAACGCTTGATGGAGAGCTCACCAGGTCCCTTTCCCTTCCCTTTGGTGACAGACTCCATTATTTACATTCAAGTAACATTGTTCTTCGTTCATAAGAGCGTGCAGAGAGCGGTATCGGAAGATCGGTTCCGGCGCGTTGCGCCCAAGTTCTTCGTTCCGGAGCTAGGAGCTTT
>NZ_DIMV01000026.1:0-12099 GCF_002425715.1 Mesotoga sp. UBA5557 | reverse complement strand
TCCTACTTATTGAGGAAGAGCCCTTCTTTGCATTCAGACTCTTCGGATTTGTCGGGCTTCTATCTGCAATCTTAATGACGGGCGTTTACTTCGCGATTCTAAGATCGCGATCGAATTCCAGATGAAACCCACCGGATCCAAGAACTGAGATGTATCTCTCGAAATAATGTTTCATTCCTTGATGTCAGTCTGAAAGGACCTCCGGGATGAATTGTGGATCAGTTTTTCGGAAGGGTTTGTGAGCGGTTCTTTCTTTTCAAATAACGAGAACGAAGCGATATGCGGGGTCTTACGTGTGATATCCAACTCTGTTGGCTTCTCAGGGAGCTTCTTGCGGGGGAACTCTTGGTGTTATAATTACTTCGGTATTCTGCTGTTTTCAATTCTCGAAAAGGGAGGGATCTTATGAAAAAGCTTCTTGTACTGGTTCTTCTGTGCTTGTCAATCTTTGCTTTCGGAAAGACTACAATCAACTTCTGGCACGCTATGAGTGGCAGCAGATTGGGTGCAGTTGATGCAATTGTAGAGGGATTCAACGCAGAAAACCCCGATATTGAGGTGGTTGCGCAGTTCACCGGTTCATACGCAGAGACCCTAACCAAGGCGATCGCTTCGTATCGAGCAGGAGATGCGCCTCATGTTGTACAGGTTTACGAGGTTGGACTTCAAACTATGCTTGACAGCAATGCTATCAAACCGGTCTTTGAGCTTTCCGGTCCTGGTTTTGATTGGGGAGACGTGATCGGCCCTATTCTCGATTATTACACAGTGGGCGACCAGCTCTATTCAATGCCTTTCAACTCGTCAAGTGCCATCCTATACTACAACAAAGACATTTTCAGAGCCGCTGGCCTCGATCCGAACAAACCGCCGTCGACCTTTGATGAACTATACGAGATGGGAAAGAAGATAGTCGAATCAGGGGCGGCACAGGGAGGAATCTCTTTTGGTTGGCCTGCATGGGTCTTCGAGCAGATGCACTCGGTACATGGCCAGTTTTATGCAAACAATGAGAACGGCAGAGCCGCCAAAGCGACGGAGGTTTTCTTCAACGGAGACTTCGGTGTCAAGGTCCTGGCGGAGTGGATAAAATGGGCTCAGGCGAAAGTTTTCCTTTACGGCGGCAGAGAGTATGACGCAAACCAGGCATTCCTTACCAAGCAGGTTGCAATGTTGATTCAGTCTACATCTTCTGTCAGCTCAATTGAGTCGAAAGCCGATTTCGAGATGGGAACAACCTTCCTGCCGGTTATACCAGGTTATCCGAAGGGAAATTCCGTCATTGGCGGAGCAACGCTATGGGTAATGAAGGGTCATACAGACGAAGAATATGAGGCGATCTGGAAATTCTTCCAGTACCTTATGAAGACTGAAGTTACTGCCGAGTGGCATAAGTCGACGGGTTACTTCCCAACCACCAATAGTGCAGTCAAGAAACTCATGGACGAAGGTTGGTTTGCCGAAAATCCAAATCACCTTACCGCATTCCTTCAGATACTTTCGGGAACGAGAATTCCCGAGGCTCAGGGAGTGAGACTCGGCAATTTCGTTGCCATCAGAGATGTCGTTGATGGGGCTATTGAAAAGGCTATACAGTACACCGGAACGAATTTCGAAGCAGAAGCGAAGAGAATTCTCGACGATGCGGCAAAAAAGTCGAACACGATACTTGAAGAATACACATTGATCTACGGCAAGTAGTTTTCTTTGGATCCCCTGACAGAAATGTCAGGGGATCTTTAGTATTTTCCGGACGGTGATGAGGCATGCATAGTCGTTTTCCAAACAAGCTCTTACCATACTTGCTACTTCTGCCTTCATTGGTCGTGGTCATCATCTTTTTGGTTGTTCCTACTATTCAGTCGCTGTACCTGAGTTTTTTCAGGGTCTCTCCTTTTGGCGACAAACTGATATTCGTGGGATGGTACAACTTCACCAAGCTATTCAAATCTTCAGATTACATCAGCAGCCTTGTTATAACGCTAATCTTTGCGGTTTTCGTCGTAGTGATCGGTCTGACTTTGGGAATGCTGCTTTCGGTACTTCTGAATCAGAAGCTGAAGGGGCTGCAAGTATATCGAACTCTTTTCATCTGGACTTATGCGATTTCACCGGCAATAGCAGGTACGATTTGGGCACTGATGTTCAGCCCTTCGAGCGGCCCGATTACATTCTTGCTGAAGGCGATCTTTGGAGCTAATGTTAACTGGATGATGGATGGGAAAGTTGCCCTCGTTGCAGTAATCATTGCAGCTTCGTGGAAAATGCTTGGTTATAATATAATTTTCTTCTTGTCAGGACTCCAAACGATTCCTCAAGAATTGATTGAGGCTTCTGCTATAGATGGCGCATCTAGCGTTCGGAGATTCTTTAAGATCACAATTCCGCTGTTGTCGCCGACCACTTTCTTTCTGCTGATAATGAACATGCTGTATGCCTTCTTTCAGGTCTTCGGACTGATCGACATAATGACCAAGGGCGGGCCGGGAGATGCCACGCAAGTCCTTGTATACAAACTTTACAGAGACGGATTCATAAACCTTGATACCGGTTTTGCATCCGCTCAATCAATAGTGCTTTTCGTTTTTGTAGCCATCTTGACTGTTCTTCAGTTCAGATTTGCCGAGCAAAAGGTCTTCTATGGATGATCGTGGGGTGAACTAGATGAAGCAGAGAAAATCATCGATCTTTCTGAGCTATCTTTTTCTGACAATCGCGCTCATAGCAATAATGTTTCCGATTTACTATGCCTTCACTATGAGCACATTCAGCGAGAAGGAAGCCTACTCTTTCCCTCCTAAGTTCATCCCAAGCATTCACGCATTCGATAACTATGCGACAGCCTGGAAGACCGTCAACATGGGAAGATTGATCTTCAACAGCGCATTCATTTCGATTACCGTGGCATTTGCAAAGATATTTCTTTCGATGCTCGCTGCCTTTGCTTTCACCTATTTCGGGAACTTCAAAGGGAAGTATTTCTTCTTTGCGATAATTCTGATTACCCACATGCTTCCGCTACCGATAAGAATTGTACCGACTTATGAGCTGATGAGAACTTTTGGCTGGATTAATTCATATAGAGCTCTCACGATACCGTTTTTTGCCAGCGCGACTGGAACTCTGCTTTTCAGACAGCTATTCATGACTGTTCCACCTTCGCTTTCCGACGCTGCAAGGATCGATGGAGCCGGACCCATGAGATTTCTGTTCAATGTGTTGATCCCGCTTTCAAAGACTAATGTCGGGGCGTTGTTTCTGATTGAATTCACATATATGTGGAACGAGTACCTGTGGCCTATGATAGTTACCAACAGCAATAACATGCGTGTTGTACAGATAGGAATAAAGATGCTTCTTGCAAGTGAAGCTCAAGCGGCCGAATGGAATATCATTATGGCCGGAGCCATAATCGCCATGATTCCTCCGTTGATCATGCTGCTGCTTTTCCAGAGAACTATCATGGAAGGGTTCAGTCTGAAAGAAGAGAAGTAGAACGTCAGATAAGTCTTCTATCTGTTTATGTTGTGGCATTCTCTATGGCTTTCAAAATAACCTTGCTGCTGTAAGTGGCGCCCAAGATTACAATGACCTCGACAGATTGGTTCTCTATTACGGAGGCGATGGTCGCCTCTGCCAATTTTCCTCTGCCGTGATTGTGTCTCACTATTTCAGTCGATTTGATTTCGTGTCCGGAGACCATGACGATTACTGTCACCCCTACTATCCCTGCCGCGAAATTTCCTTCATAGTCTCCATCGGTTAATTGAGAGAGATTTAGCGGTGCGAACTCAAGTGTGTCGAACTTTTTCAGTCCCTCTTCAAGTTTCGGAAAGATAAGCACCATGACGATTATGTTCAGTGCTGCAACTGCAATCCCTATCGATATGGGTACTCTGGTAAGGTACTTCAGTTTCATCGTCTTTGCTCCGGAAGATGAATTTCAGTAACTTATTGTTCGGCTGTATTATAGCAAAGCTGGCTAAGCCTCAAAGTCCTTGACAAACTTATCGATGTTGCTTGAAACAATGTGGGGCTGAGGTTTGCCTTTCGAAGCTGCCTTCAGCATCATTCTTGAAAGAAAACCCAGTCTTTCTAGATTGAACTCGCCACCAAAAAACCCTTTTGTCTTGCATTTGTCAAGAAACTCCTTAGGGAAGTTCTGAGAGAGGTACTCTCCAAAGTTCTTTTCTCCCGAACCCATGCAGAGAAATACTCCAAGCCTTTTCGACTTAAGGTCTTCAAGGTTCCTTCTCACAAATTCCGTTATCTCCTTGTTTGCCTTGCCGATTCTGATCGATGCCCCAACGATCACGGCATCGAATTCTTTGAGTTTCGGAGATGGGTCTTTCTTGATGTTGATTATCTCTGGTTCCTCAGAGAGTTTCTTTGAGATTTCGCTTGCACACTTTTCCACAGTTCCGCTCCAAGTCGAGTAGATTATCGCGGTCTTCATAAGAGACGCCTCCTACAGGTGAGGATTGGTACTTCATTGTTTAACAAATACAGGTTACATGATAAGAGACTGCGAAGCCTTAGCAGATGAATAGTTTGAGTTATCTCCGTTGCCTGTAGCGTATTTGGTGTTCAAGTCATAGATCGGACTTGAAGAATTTGGGCATTGTGTTATAATTCTATGCGTTGAATTCCCGCTTTGCCACAGAAGGCAAGGCCACAGACCAAGGGAGGAGGAAGTTAATGAGCAGGATCTACGAAACTATGTTCATAGTCTCGCCGAAGCTAGATGAAGAGAATCGGAATGCGATGGCTGAAAAGGTTAGAGACTATATTGTTGAACGAGTCGGAGGAACAATCGAGAAGTTCGACAGATGGGGTGTCAGGAAACTAGCTTACAGGGTTACAAAAGGCTTCAGCGAAGGCGACTACACGGTTATTCAGTTCAAGGCTGACCCGGAATCGGTTGATATCCTCGAGAGATTCTTTGGTATCACCCCTGAAGTTTTCAGATGGCAGACATTCAGGAGAGAAGATCTTGAAAAGGCGGAGAAAAAAGCTTTGCTGAAAAAAGACGAAGCGGCAGAACAGCCAGTGGTTGAAGAAAGCGTTCAGAATGCTGAGTCAGAAGAAGCACCGGTTGAAGATACAGCAACTGAAGAAGCGGTCGCCATTGAAGTAGAAACTACTGAAGAAGAAAAGCAGACGGAGGAGTAAGAAATGTCGATTAGCTACAATCATGTTGTCCTGATAGGTAGACTAACTCGCGATCCGGAGATCAAGTTCGCTGCCAGTGGCACTCAAATTGCAACGTTCACTCTTGCAGTTGACAGAAATGTCGCGTCATCCAATAACGACAGTACCGACTTCATAAGGATTGTGACCTTTGGAAAAACAGCGGAGTTCGTTGGCAACTATTTGACGAAAGGCAGACTTATACTTGTAGAGGGCTCTCTCAGAATTAACAAGTGGAAGACGCAGGACGGTGAATCGAGGTCAATGGCCGAGGTTGCCGCCTCCAACATACGATTCATGGAGACAAAGGCACAGGCTCAACAGAGTTCTGGAGGTTTTGAGAAATCGACTCAGGATAACGATTTGGTTGAGAGCACTGGAAACGATGACATTACGTTCTTTGGAAGCGACACGGGTGACTCCGGAAGCGACGATATCCCATTTTGAGGCAGGTGGAAGATTATGGTAAAAGACAATAGGCGAAGAGGAAGAAGCAGAAGAAAGTGCAGACTCTGCGGTACAAAGACAAAGTACATTGACTATAAGAACACTTCTTTGTTGCGCGACTACGTTACCGAAAAGGGCAAGATTATTCCAAAGAGGATTACAGGTAACTGCGCGAAACACCAGAGGATGGTGAAGGAAGCGATTCAGAGGGCGAGATTCATGGCGCTGCTTCCTTACACAAAAGAGTGATAGAGACAGTCAGGGAGGCGAATAGCCTCCCTTTTTTAAAAGGAGGTTTCTTATGAAGGTGATTCTTCTGAAAGACGTAAACAACGTTGGAAAAGCCGGTGAAGTGAAGAACGTATCTGATGGTTACGGTAGAAACTTCCTTATTCCAAAGGGGTTTGCAGTTGAAGCCAATCAGAAAGAGATGGCAAAGCTCAAGCACATTCAGAAACAGCAGGAAGAAAAGGAAGAAAGAATAAAGAAGGCCAGTGAAGATCTGTTGCACGAGCTCCAGAAACACCACTTCGTGATAAAGGCTAAGTCCGGATCTAGCGGCAAGCTATTTGGAGCAGTCACCTCCGGAGATATTTCCAGCCACATCAAGAGTTTGCTTGGTCTTGTGGTCGATAAGAAGAACATAGAGCTAGAGGAACATATCAAACAGACTGGTGAATACAAGATAGATGTTAAGCTTCCGGGAAATGTTAAAGGAAAGATTGCATTGAAAGTGGAAGGGCTGGAGGAAGACTGATTTGGAGTTTCAGATTTTCTCGAAGGCTCTCTACTCAACATGGATTCTATATCGACCCGAAAGGATACTCTTCGATGTGGGAGAGGGTATATCCACTGTTCTTGGCAACAGCGTCTATGCGATAAAAGATATCTTCCTTACCCACGGTCATGTCGATCACATTTCCGGACTCTGGGGCCTGATAAATACCCGAAACACGGCAATGGGCGACCGGAACAAGCCTTTGAGAATTAGTTTCCCCTCGGGCAACCGAGCTATCGAAGCTTACCTTGATTTTATCATTGGAATGAATCCTCGATTAAGATATAACATGATAGTCAACCCGATAAACGTCGGAGATGAAGTGTATCTTAGAACGGCAGGCAGCTTCAGGAGACATGTTACTCCCTTCAGAGTGAAACATACAATCGGCGAGATCAGCTACGGTTACCATATCTATGAAGAGAGAAAGAAGCTAAAAGAGGAATACGCCGGTCTCTCATCAAAGGAGATTGCCGGTGTAGTCAGTGAGAAAGGTAGAGAAGAGATTACTGACACTTATCTTAAGAAGATCGTGACCATCAGTGGAGACACATTCGCACTTCCTCCCGAGGTTATTGCCGATTCGGAGACGTTGCTCCATGAGTGCACTTTTCTGGTCGGGAAGGATAGAAGGAATCAGAATCATTCCAGCATTGAGGAAGTAATCGACAGTGTGAGAAATAGCAAGGGTATAAAGAGATTGATATTGTATCATATATCGGGACGGTACACATCCAAGATGAAAAAATGGCATAATATAATTAAGAAGGAACTTGACGGTTCCGAACTTGAGGTGTTTCTTGTTCACCCGGAACATGTTTTTGAACTGTAAGGTTGTTCTGAGTACTCCGGGAGGAGGTAAAGAATGGGCTACATAGGCTGGATGATTTTCGGCGTTGTCTTACTCGTGGCAGAGATAATTACTCCTACGTTCTTCTTTCTGTGGTTTTCTATTGGTTCCTTTCTCGCAGGTCTGGCATCAATGTTTTCTTTCGGTTTCGGCTGGCAGGTGCTTGTCTTTGCAGTAAGCAGCTCTTTGTTGGTGCTTCTAACAAGACCGATTGCCAGAAGGCTTTCAAAAGGTGATTCGCCGAGGAAGATGTACATAGACGGAATGGTGGGCTCTTTGGGACGTGTGATGGTCGAGATTAACCCGGTGCTGGAAAAAGGCAGGGTCAGGATAGAGGGAGAAGACTGGAGAGCCAACTCGATTAACGGTGAAGTAATACCGGTGGATACCGTGGTGAAAGTGGTGAGACTGGAAGGTACTCTGGTCTATGTCGAGAGAGTAAACGATAACACTCAGTGAATGATAGAAAGGGGGATCAGAAATGGTTTTTTGGTTGATACTTGCAGCAGTAATATTCATCATTGCAGCTTCAGGAATAAAGATTATCCGTCCGTTCGAGAAGGGACTGGTAGAGAGACTCGGAAAGTACAGAAGAGATGCAGAACCGGGTCTTCAGTTCATAATTCCGTTTATTGAAAGGATGGTAAAGGTCGATCTCAGAGAGACAGTTATCGACGTGCCACCTCAAGAGGTCATAACAAAGGATAACGTTGTCGTCACCGTTGACGCTATCATATACTTCCAGATAACCGATGCATTCAGGGTCGTATACAACGTCGCTAATTTCGAGATCGCAGCCATAAAACTGGCTCAGACAAACCTAAGGAACGTTATCGGTGAGATGGAGCTGGACCAGACACTTACCTCAAGAGAGCGAATAAACGTTACTCTGAGAGAGGTACTTGACGAAGCCACGGACAAGTGGGGAGTCAAGGTCACTAGAGTTGAGATCAAGAAGATCGATCCACCTCAGGACATAATGGATGCCATGTCCAAGCAGATGAAGGCCGAGAGAACCAAGAGAGCCGTCATTCTGGAGGCCGAAGGTTATAAGCAGTCGGAGATAACGAAAGCCGAAGGCGATAAGATGTCCGCGATACTTCAGGCCGAAGGTCAGAGCGAATCAATAAAGAGAGTCGCAGAAGCCAACAAGTTCAAGCTGATAGCAGAGGCCGAGGGTCAGGCTAACGCTATAGTTAACGTCTTCAAGGCCATTCATGAGGGTGATCCGACGAAAGACGTTATTGCTATCAGATACCTGGAGTCCCTTAAGCAGATTGCAGATGGTAAGGCAAACAAGGTCTTCTTGCCTTATGAGAGCAGTGCAATGCTTAGCTCGATAGGTGCAATGGCGGAGATCTTCAGAGAAGGGAAAGACAGTTCAGACGGCAATGAGAAGGTAAGCAAGAAGTGATCTGATTGTTAGTCAGTGATATTGTTCACATTTTTCTGAGTTTCTTAATTATTACTGTGTTGGCCACCGTCCTTTCGGTGGCCTCAGTTTTTGCCTTTCAGCGTCAAATAAGAAAACCGACTTTCTTTCTTCTGTTTATGAACATTGCCTTTGCAAATGGATTCATCTTTCTAAGTAGTATGCTATTCACGGATAATTACAGACTTCACAATCTAGTCCTCTTCCTGATCGCCTATCTCTATGTATATGGATCGTTAGGCAGACACATGTCGAGATACGATGACACATTTCGTATGTTGTTTCTTTCCATGGGGTATACGCGTCAGGAGTTCTTCAAGAAATACCTCATCGTACAGGGAAAATGGAAGTTGGCCGACTGCATCCTTACCTTTTCTGCGATCGCAACTGTCATAAGGTTCTTATCTGACCACCTGAAGTATTTCTATCCCGACGAATGGCTGCAGATAATGCTTCTATTCACAGTCATCTGCCTGACCGTTGGCGTAAGCAGATGGTTTGGCGACAGTTCTGTAAACAAGCTGTCAAAGGAAGAGTAACATACAGATGATATCATACCCCTATAGGGTATGCGTAATACGGAATTCCAAGGAGGTATAGTTATGGCAAAGTTATTTCCGGACAATACAATAAAACAGGTTAAAGAGGTCTTTGGCAGCATGGAAGGTCCTGTAAAGGCACTTCTCTTCAAGAGTGACAAGAACTGCGATTACTGTTCCACTGCCGAACAGATGTTGAAAGAACTCTCGGAAATTGAAGGAAAGATAACCTTCGAAGTTCATAATCTTGAATCGGAAATGGCCGATAAGTATCGCATTGATCTAGCTCCCAGTATAGTTCTGCTCAATCCGGACGGAGATGACAAGGGAGTAAGGTTCCTCGGCATACCGGCCGGTCATGAGTTCGGCACGCTTTTGCAGGACATTGTCTCTTTTTCTAAGGGAGCACTTCCCGAGCTTTCTGAGGACTCGATCAAGAAGATTGAAGCGATAAGTTCGCCTGTAGACATAAAGGTCTTTGTGACCACTACTTGCCCGTACTGTCCCAGGGCCGTTATCACGGCTCACAATATTGCTATGGCAAACAAGAATATTACTGCATACATGGTTGAAGCGAATGAGTTCACGGAACTGTCAAAGAAGTACGGTGTCTCTTCTGTACCACAGATTGTGATTAACGACAAGGTGACTTTCGTTGGAGCTTATCCGGAAGGTCAGTACGTAGATCAGGTATTGAAGGCCGTATAAGGAGGAGCAGAATGTCATTCTTCGAACTTGGCAGCGCAAAGAAATGCGTTTTGAGAGACTCTTATGATGTAGTTATTATTGGAGGAGGTCCTAGCGGAATCACTGCGGGAATTTATGCCGTTCAGGCAGGACTGAGTCCTTTGATCATTGAGAAGGCGCTGGATGGCGGGCAGATGAACAATACCCGGGCAGTGGAGAACTGGACGGGTTTCACCAGTATCAGCGGAATGGAACTGAGTGAGAAGATGGCTGAACACGCGAGAGCTTTTGACGTGCCTTTCACATATAGTGAGGTTGTCGATCTAGAGATCGATGAAGAGGAGAAAGCGGTTGTCCTTGACAATGGAAAAAAGATAATGTCGAAGGTCATTATACTCGCCACAGGATCGAATCCGAGAAAGCTCGGCGTGAAAGGCGAAGAAGAATTCAAGGGAAGAGGAATAAGCTATTGCGCAACTTGTGACGGACACTTCTTTTCTGATAAACACATCGCTGTAATTGGCGGAGGGAACAGTGCTCTCGATGAATCGCTTTATCTGAGCAAAATAGTTAGCAAGATAACAGTTATTCAGAATCTCCCGAAGCTAACTGCCGACAAACTTCTGCAGAAAAAGCTGAACGACACAGGCAAGGTTGAGTATGTTTTCAGTTCAGTATTAGATTCAGTTGAAGGCGATTCTCAGCTGAGAAGGTTGAACATCAGGAGTGTCGACACTGGCGAAATAACTCCGCTTGAAGTGGATGGAGTATTTGTCTTCATTGGGCTAATTCCGAACTCTCAGTTCTTGAAAGGAAAGGTGGAGCTCAACGAGTTCGGTTATGTCAAGACAAACGATTTCATGGAGACAAACAAGAAGGCCGTCTACGCAATTGGAGATGTAAGAGAAAAAGAGGTTAGACAGATAGTTACGGCAGCGGCCGATGGATCAATAGCGATTTACCACGCGGCAAGAAACTATTTCTACGATTGACTAGACTCCATAGAATAGAAAAAGAGCGCGGGACGCTCTTTTTCTATCTTATTCTTGCCTCGGGAACTGGAAGAATCTCGATTGTCCCCTTCTCCATGTCTATTTCCACCCACTGACCTACGGGAAGTACAACCTTTGGGAAGTCCCCGTGGTAACTTGGCAAACCGATCCAGACAGGAATCTCTTTGTCTAGAAAATAGTCGTGTATCACCCTCTTTATGTCGTCTAGATCGCCGTTCTTGATCTCCGTGAATCCCGCAAAAACAACACCTCTGAGAGACGAAAAGTCATCTAGATGTGCAATATTCCAAATCATTCTCTCAAGTGATTCTTTTGTCTCGCTTACATCCTCAAGCACCAGGATAGCGTCCTTCAGCGAGCCCAGATATTCAGTCCCTTGAAGGGCCTGAAACAAAGAAAGATTTGCCGGTATTAGTCTTCCGACCATCTTGCCTTCAATTACTGGAATAGACTGATAATTGAAACGAATAGTCCTCTCTCCGTTGAATATCGCTGCGATGTTGTGAACTGACTGGGTGTCCGATCCAAGCTCGACCGCAACCATAGGTCCGTGGAACGTCGTTTGACCTGTCTTGAAATAGACCGAAAGAAGCAGTGCGGTGATATCGCTGTAGCCAACCAGGGGCTTCGGGTTTGAAGCGATCAAGTCCCAATCGAGCCAGTCGAGAAGGTTATACGAGCCATAACCTCCTCTGGCAGTGATAATCGCATCATATTCTGGATTTGCGAAGGCTTCGTTCAGCTCATTAGCCTTTTCTCTAGACGAAAGCGATACCTGGCAGCTTCTTCCAACTACCACACGGTATCCAACACTTCTCAAAGCGTTAACGCCGCTCTCAAGCTTTGCTCTTTCGGGAAAGCTTGCAGGAGCGGTGACGAAAATCGTTTTGATCTCTCTCGAAATCAATACAGGCGAAGTCAAAAGAATACCAATACATACCATGATTGTCAACCATACCCTTCTCATGAAATCCTCCAGCTTGATGTGTCTACTATAGTTTGCCATTCATGAGCTCCAAAATCAACATGCAAGAGGCAACTCCCGAAAAAAAACATGCCGTTGACGAATGAGATCGAGATAAGACGAGAAAGTGCGTCGCCGAGCCATTCGCTGCGCTCACGAGAAGGCGAGAGAAAAGTTAGTCACTGCTGAAGTAAGACGC
>NZ_DIMV01000041.1:0-8586 GCF_002425715.1 Mesotoga sp. UBA5557 | reverse complement strand
AGTTGAAGCAGAAGTCTGCTTCTCCGGCTCTTGAAAACAATCCTCAGAAGCGAGGAGTCTGTGTAAGGGTCTCTACAATGACACCTAAGAAGCCGAACTCAGCTCTGAGGAAAATCGCGAGAGTACGTCTCTCAAATGGGACAGAAGTAACGGCCTACATTCCTGGTGAAGGTCACAACCTGCAGGAGCATTCCGTAGTTCTTGTAAGAGGTGGAAGAGTGAAGGACCTTCCTGGCGTAAGATACAAGATAGTGAGAGGTACTTTAGACGCTGAAGGTGTAGCGAACAGGAAGCAGTCGAGAAGTCGATATGGCGCCAAGAGGCCGAAGAAATAAGGAGGCAGTTCTAGATGAGAAGACGTCAGTCTGAGAAGAGAGAAGTAGTACTTGATCCAATCTACAATGACGCAGTAGTAACAAGATTAATCAACAAGATAATGATTGGTGGAAAGAAGAGCAAGGCAGAAGCAGCGGTATATGGAGCACTCGAAGCTCTGTCCGAGAGAACTAAGCAGCCCCCGATGGAGGCATTTAAGAAAGCTCTCAACAACGTGAAACCTCTTTTGGAAGTAAGGCCAAGAAGAGTTGGGGGGTCTACATATCAGATACCTTTCGAAGTTCCTGAAAGACGTGCAGTTGCGCTTGCGATAAGATGGATAGTAACATCCGCTAGGTCGAAGTCGGGCAAACCACTCAAAGAGAAGCTCGCTTTGGAACTTGTTGACGCATACAATGGACAGGGAAACGCCGTTAAGAAGAGAGAAGACGTGCACAAAATGGCGGAGGCTGGAAAGGCTTACGCTCATTTCAGATGGTAGAGGCAGTTCGGCAGGAGGAAGGATAGTGAAAGAGAGAGTCACGACCCTAGAAAAGACCCGAAACATAGGAATAATGGCTCATATAGACGCGGGTAAGACAACTACCACCGAGCGTATTCTCTTCTATACTGGAAAAAATTACAAACTCGGTAGTGTTGACGAAGGTACCGCAACAATGGATTGGATGGACCAGGAGAAGGAAAGAGGCATCACTATCACTTCTGCAGCAACTACAGCATTTTGGAAGGATTATCGGATTAATATTATTGATACACCCGGGCACGTTGACTTTACGGTTGANNGTTGAAAGATCGTTGAGGGTTCTTGACGGCGCCGTTGCCGTGTTTGACGCTCAGGCTGGAGTTGAGCCGCAGTCCGAGACAGTTTGGAGACAGGCAGACAAGTATCACGTTCCTAGAATTGCCTTCATGAACAAGATGGATAAAATCGGAGCTGATTTTAAGGCAGCAGTTGATTCCATGATTGCTAAACTGAAGGCCAACCCCGTGGCAATTCAGCTCCCAATTGGTTCTGAGTCAAACTTCGAAGGCGTTATTGACCTTGTCGAGATGAAAGCGTTTCGATGGACTAACCAAGACGGGACGGAATACGAAGTCTCAGTGATACCAGGGAGTATGCTGAACGAGGTGGAAGAGGCTCGCGAAGATCTGGTTACTCACGTCGCTGAGTTTGACGAAGAACTCATGGAGTTATATATAGAGGGTAAGGATCTTCCGTCAGATAGAATGAAAGCGGCAATAAGGAAAGCTACTCTTGCGGGACTATTGACTCCGGTTCTCTGTGGATCTGCCTTTAAGAACAAGGGGATTCAGCTGCTGCTCGATGCTGTTGTCGATTACCTGCCATCGCCGAAGGATCTACCCCCCGTAATAGGAGAGTTAATTGACAGTGGAAATGAAATTGAGGTTCACCCGGACGAGAACGGACCCTTTGTTGCATTGGCTTTCAAGATAATGGTTGATCCATTTGTTGGAAAATTGACCTTTTTAAGGGTGTATTCAGGTTCTCTAGAGAAGGGATCATACGTAATTAACGCAAACAAGAACGTCAAGGAGAGGATTTCCAGACTACTATTCATGCATGCAGATAAGAGAGAAGAGGTTGACTATATACGTGCCGGGGATATAGTTGCAGTCGTTGGTTTAAAGAATACCATGACCGGAGAAACAGTGGGTCATGCTAATGAAAAGATTATCCTGGAGAAGATCGAGTTTCCGGAACCTGTAATCTCGATTGCGATAGAACCACAGACTAAAGATGATGCTTCTAAGCTGAGTAAAGCGCTTTTTGCTCTCGTAGAGGAGGATCCTTCCCTTAGGAGTTATGTTGACACCGAGACGGGAGAGACGATCTTGTCGGGAATGGGGGAACTTCATCTTGAGGTAATTGTTGAGAGAATCAAGAGAGAGTTCAACGTTGGCCTAAGGGTTGGAAACCCACAGGTCGCTTATCGAGAGACAATAAGAGCGAAAGCCATTGGTGAAGCGAAGTATATAAGACAGACCGGTGGCAAGGGTCAATACGGGCATGTGATCTTAAGTGTTGAGCCCATCACTGACAAGAATTCCAACTTCGTTTTTGAAGACAGTACGGTCGGCGGAACAATTCCGAGGGAGTTCATAAAGCCTGTTGAGCGTGGAGTCAGAGAAGCGATGAATTCGGGATTTCTTGCTGGTTACCCTATGGTCAACGTGAAAGTTTGTTTGCTGGACGGTTCTTACCACGAAGTGGATTCTTCGGAGATTGCTTTCAGTATTGCTGGATCGATGGCCTTCAAAGAAGCTGTACGCAAAGCGAGTCCTTCTTTGCTTGAACCGATAATGGCTGTAGAGATTAATACGCCTGAAGAATATATGGGAGACTTGATTGCTGATCTGAATTCCAGGCGAGCCAAGATTGAGGGTTTCGAGACCAGGGCTGGTCTCAAGATTATTAAGGCTCACGTTCCTCTTTCCGAGCTTTTCGGTTATGCGACAGTTTGCAGATCCCTCTCGCAGGGAAGAGCAATCCACATTATTCAGTTCTCCCACTATTCGGAAGTTCCAGTGAAAATTGCAGATAAGATTCTTGGAAGATAGAGATCCCAAATAAGTTTTTGGAGGAGGGAAACCATGGCTAAGGAAAAATTTGAACGTTCAAAACCACATCTTAACATCGGTACGATTGGACACATTGACCACGGTAAGACTACTCTTACTGCGGCAATTACAAAGAGTCTGGCATTTAAGGGTCTTGCTGACTTCTCCCCGTTTGACTCAATTGACAAGGCGCCGGAGGAAAAAGCAAGAGGAATCACAATCAACGTTGCTCATATCGAGTACCAGACTGACAAAAGGCATTACGCCCACATCGACTGTCCAGGTCACGCTGACTATATCAAGAACATGATCACCGGAGCCGCTCAGATGGATGGGGCTATTCTTGTTGTCGCTGCTACTGACGGTGTCATGCCTCAGACAAGAGAACACGTTCTCCTTGCGAGACAGGTCAACGTTCCCGCAATGGTGGTGTACATAAACAAGGTTGACGCGGTCGACGACGAAGAATTGGTCGAACTGGTTGAGGAAGAAGTAAGAGAGCTTCTATCTTCCTACGAGTTCCCTGGCGACGAGCTTCCCGTGATCAAGGGCTCTGCGCTCAAGGCACTTGAAGCAGAAAGTCCAAATGAATGGACAGAGAGCATATACGAGCTGATGAATGCCTGCGACGATTACTTCCCGGACCCTGTCAGAGAAACTGACAAGCCCTTCCTTATGCCGGTGGAGGATATCTTTACCATTACAGGAAGAGGAACGGTAGTTACTGGAAGAATTGAGCGCGGAGCTGTTCATGTCGGCGATGAAGTTGAGATAATTGGACTCTCTTATGAGACGAAGAAGACAGTATGTACCGGTGTGGAAATGTTCAGAAAACTCCTTGACGAAGGGCAGGCCGGCGACAATATCGGGGCACTTCTGAGAGGTGTGGCAAAGGAAGAAGTCAAGAGAGGGCAGGTACTTGCAAAACCAGGATCAATAACACCTCACAAGAAATTCACGGCAAACGTCTATGTTCTGAAGAAGGAAGAAGGCGGACGCCATTCTCCGTTCACAAAGGGTTACAGGCCTCAGTTCTTCATTAAGACAGCAGACGTTACTGGAGAAATCGCGGATCTTCCCGAGGGTGTCGAAATGGTTATTCCTGGCGATAACGTTGAAATGACTATCCAGCTTATCTACCCCGTTGCGATTGAAAAGGGTTTGAGATTTGCAATCCGTGAGGGTGGCAGGACAGTCGGCGCCGGAGTCGTCAGCTCAATAATTGAGTGATTAACGGTCTTTCCAGGAGAAGGGGGAGTAATCTCCCTTCCCTGTTAACAGAAGGAGGGAACATTTAGGCATGGCCAAGCAAAAAATCAGGATTCGCTTGAAGGCTTACGATCATAAACTGCTTGACTTGTCGGCCAAGAAAATTGTCGAAGCTGTAAAGCTCACCAATGCCAAGGTATCGGGTCCGGTGCCATTGCCAACGGAGAGGACGCTCTACACTGTTCTAACTTCGCCACACAAGTTNNAAGGATGCAAGAGAGCAGTTTGAGAAGCTAGTTCATAAGAGGTTGATTGAGATACTAGATCCTACACCAAAGACGATAGATTCTCTTATGAAAGTCGACCTCCCCGCGGGTGTAGACGTGGAGATTAAACTGTAAAGAGACTTCGGAGGTGTGATAGATGAAAGGTATATTGGGTAGAAAACTCGGTATGACAACTATATACAAAGATGGAAAAGCCTTCGGAGTTACCGTAGTGAAAGCCGGTCCATGTACAGTAGTACAGAAAAAGACGAGTGAAGGTGGCGAATACGACGCCGTTCAAGTTGGATTCGAGGAGCTTACACCGGAAAGAGCAAAGAAAATACTGACAAAGCCTCTGGTGAAAAAGTTTGAAGCAGCAAAGGTCAAACCACATAGAGTTCTCAAAGAGTTCAAGTTTGGTAACGTCAATGACTTCAATGTTGGTGATATCATAGAAGTCGGCGTCTTTTCTGAAGGCGAGAAGGTAGATGTGACTGGATTTTCGAAGGGGAGAGGTTTTTCCGGCGCGATGAAGAGATGGAACTTCAGAGGCGGAGAGGCTTCTCATGGTTCGAAATTCCACAGAGAGCTAGGTTCAGTAGGTAACCACACTGATCCGGCGAAGATCTGGAAGGGCAAGAAGATGCCCGGTCAGTACGGTAACGAAAAGAAGACAGTAAAGAATCTAACCGTAGTAAAAGTCGATGCAGAGAATGGACTCTTAGCCATTTATGGCGCAGTTCCAGGAGCGAGGGGTGGCCTCTTAATAATCAAGAGCGCAAACAGATAGCCCCGAAAATGTGTTGGAAGGAGGACGCAACAATGGCTCAAGCCGACGTTGTGAATGTGGCCGGCCAGAAAGTTGGCACAGTAGAACTGAGTGAAAGCGTTTTTAACGTTGAACCCAACAAGGATCTGATGTACAGATACGTTAATATGCAGCTTTCAGGCAGACGTGTTGGACTGGCTTCGGCGAAGACAAGATCAGAGGTTAGGGGCGGGGGAAGAAAACCCTGGGCCCAGAAACACACAGGAAGAGCAAGAGTCGGTTCAACCAGAAGTCCACTCTGGAGGCACGGTGGAGTGATTCATGGACCGAAGCCAAAAGACTGGTCGTTCAATATGACCAAGAAAATGAAGAAGGTTGCGCTACGATCAGTTCTAAGTATCAGACTCAATGAAGGCAATTTAATTGTGTTGGATGATCTCAAATTCGACAAACCAAAGACGAAGCAGCTCAGGGAGGTCTTGAGTAACCTTGGACTCGATAAGTCGCAGAAGACGCTCTTCGTTCTGCCGTGGCAGAAGGATGAGTATCAGAACGTTAGACTCTCCGGGAAAAACATCTATGGCGTGAAGGTAATAATCGCAGACAATCCTGGAAATACAGCCGTCACCTGTAAGGCGAATATCGACGGGCTTAATGTCTACGACATAGTAAATCATGAAAAGCTTGTGATCACTACTGATCTTGTTCGTAAGATCGAGGAGGTGCTCGGGTAATGACTGAAATGAAGTATTACGGAGACGTTCTCCTCAGACCGTTGATCACTGAAAAGACAGTTGCTTCTGGTGAATTGAACAAGTACATTTTTGAGGTACATAGAGATGCCAATAAGCAGACAGTCAAAGACGCCGTTGAGAAGCTTTTCAATGTGAAGGTTAAACAGGTAAATATCATGAACATTAAGGGAAAACCAAAGAAGCGCGGTGTCTTTGTTGGCAAGTCGAGGTCCTGGAAGAAAGCAATCGTTACGCTTGTGACTGGATACAGGATTAAAGAACTCGAAGGCCAACACTAAGGCGAGGTGANNATGACATGGCATTGAGAAAGTTTAATCCCGTCACCAAAAGCAGAAGGTCTATGCTTCTTCCAGACTTCAAGGAAGTTACAAAGACTGAACCGGAAAAGTCTCTTCTGGAGCCAATCAACAAGAACGCGGGTAGAAACCATCATGGAAGGATAACTGTTAGACATCAGGGTGGCGGAACCAAGAAACGTTACAGGGTTATCGATTTCAAGAGAGACAAGATAGGTATTCCTGCGAAAGTCGTATCGATAGAGTATGACCCGAACAGAACGGCGAGGATTGCTCTTCTCCAATACATCGACGGTGAGAAGAGATACATGCTGGCACCGAAGGGTTTGAAGGTCGGAGATGGTATTCAGAACGGCGACCAGGCTGAAATTTCAGTTGGAAATTCAATGCCACTGGAGCGAATACCGGTCGGCACAATCGTGCATAACGTTGAGTTTGTACCAGGCAAGGGCGGCCAGATTGCGAGAGCTGCGGGTACCTACGCACAGCTAATGGCAAAAGAGGGAAGATACGCTCTTCTTAGGATGCCGTCTGGTGAGTTGAGAAGAGTAGTTGTGAAATGCATGGCAACTATCGGCATGGTCGGAAATGAAGAACACTCGAATGAGGTCCATGGAAAAGCAGGTAGAAAGAGATGGCTTGGAGTTAGACCGTCGGTCAGAGGCATGACGATGAACCCGGTCGATCACCCGATGGGTGGAGGAGAAGGGCGTTCTAAGGGACACCTTCCTCAGAGCCCCTGGGGCCAGCCAGCCAGAGGTTACAAAACGAGGAAGAACAAGAAGCCTTCAGATAACCTCATAGTGAAGCGCAGGAACCAGAATTGATCAGGGGGTGTAGTTGAAGATGTCGAGATCTAAGAAGAAAGGCCCATACGTACACCCGAGTCTCTTGAAAAAGATTAGAGAGCTGAATGAAAAGGGAGAAAAGAAACCCATAAAGACTTGGAGCAGGGCGTCCATGATTCTTCCTGAAATGATCGGACACACAATAGCTGTCTACAACGGGATGAAGCATATACCTGTTTACATTTCAGAGAATATGATTGGTCACAGACTGGGTGAGTTCTCTCCCACCAGGAGGTTCGGTGGGCATGCCGATAAGAAAAGCAAGAAGGGTGAAGTAAGATGAGGGAGGGTGCTGAGATGGCGCAGGCTACGCAGAGAGATAAGCGTTCCGTTTTCCATAGGAAGCGCAAAGAAGCAGCAGCAGCAACTCCTGTCACTCAGGCAAAGGCAGTTGCGAAGTTTGTCAGAATCTCCCCTAGAAAGGCGAGATCAGTTGTCAACGCAATAAGAAATAAGGAAGTGGGCGAGGCTTTTCAGATTCTAGAGTTCTCACCAAAAAAGGCCTCCCGTTTGGTTTACAAAGTTCTGCGCTCTGCAGTAGCAAATGCAGAGAACAATTTCGGACTGAATATCGATAGTCTCTATGTTGAAAAAGCTGTAGTTGATGACGGTCCGAGAATGAAGCGATTGTGGCCGCGAGGTAGAGGAAGAGCAGATATTCAGCAGAAAAGATTTAGCCACATAACCGTTGTTGTAGCAAACCGCGAAGAAACTAGCAATCCTCAGGAGTGAGGTGACATAAGTGGGTCAGAAGGTACATCCTTATGGATTCAGGCTTGGTGTAAGTAAAGATTGGAAAGCCCGATGGATTAACGAGAGGAACTACAAAGAATATCTACTCGAAGATCTTAAGATAAGGGACTTTCTTAAGAAGAATTACATGGCTGCCGGAGTTTCCGACATTTACATCGAAAGGCCTGAGCCAGGTAAGGTGGTTATTACCATCAAGTGCGCCAGACCTGGTGTGATGATTGGAAAGAAAGGCAGTGAAGTGAAGCTGCTAAGGCAGCGGCTGGAGAAGCTTATAACCAGGCAGTTCCAGCTGAATATCGAAGAAGTGAAAACACCCGAGACCGATGCGATTCTTGTTGCTGAGGATATTGCGTCAAGAATTGAGAAGAGAGCTTCTTATAAGAGAGCCATGAAGAGAGCGATATTCACTGCAATGAGAAAGGGAGCTAAAGGTATCAAGATAATGGTTTCCGGAAGACTGAACGGAGCTGATATTGCCAGGACAGAGTGGTACCTGGAAGGAAGACTTCCTCTCCAGACCCTCAGAGCTGATCTGGACTACGGTTACACCACAGCCTTTACTAAGATGGGAATAATCGGAGTGAAGGTATGGATCTACAAAGGCGACGTACAGGTGTAATTGCAAGAGGGGAGGTAGTTCATAATGTTAATGCCCAAAAGGGTAAAATACAGGAAGCAACAAAGAGGTAAGATGAACGGCAAGGCAAAAGGCGGGACTATCGTTCACTTTGGTGAATGGGGAATAAAGGCTCTCGAACCACACTGGATAACTGC
>NZ_DIMV01000058.1:0-21328 GCF_002425715.1 Mesotoga sp. UBA5557 | reverse complement strand
CCCGTAAGCCTGCCCTGAAAACGTTTTGTTCAGGGTCATCCCGTGATGCACCTGCACGGGATCTCGCCCTGAAGATCCGCTGCACGCTGGAAGAACCGCTGTGCGCTTAAGAACATGAACCCGCTGATCGCTGATGAAAACCACGTTGTCCGTCAACGGTCCACCGTCCTCCGATACGCGCGCGAGACGTGAGAACAAACGTCGAGAAAGAGCATTGTCGAGAGTTCGCTTCGCTCACGAAAAGGCATCTCTTCAGTCTCTCTCGGTTCTTGAGGTCATGTCCAAAATGCACTTGATATGCTTCCTTTCTGCTCTACAGACAAGATCATTGCATAGTTTCCGCTTTCTGCAACTTCCGCATGTGACTGCATTTGAGATTGTAATTCCTTTTGTGGTTCGTGGTCTTCGGGTTCTGACCGATGCTTTTTAGAGGACGACGATCTTGTTCCCGGTCATTTCACAGAAAGAAGTCAGCCACGAATGAATGCGCTTCGCCACACAGAGGCTGTTAATAATCATCGCATCCATCCAGAAAAGTGAAATGGCACCTGTAGGTTCTAAGAATCATTTTTCTTCAAAGCATGTGGTTGAGTTTATCATCGGTATGATTATCGGCGGAGTCAATCCCGCTTCTGCAGAGATTGATATTAGGAGACCCCTCGCCATTTGAATAAGCATTGGTGTTCCTGAATACTTGATAAACCTCTCGAATTCTTCTTCTTGCATGTTTCTTGTTGAAACAAACAGTCCTGTAATTATCGCCTTGAAAGCTATAATAATCTTCTTTCCGGACTTAAGATTATAAGATATGTCAAGACACAGCTCACCACTTAATCTCTCGTCCTTTCTGCGGATTTCATATTTCGGAGTCAGATCCAAATCAGGTTTCAAGGAGACTTCTTTAAGCTCGCCCCTTATCTCGAAGCTGAGGCTTCTTATTGTATGAGATACTAATTGAAAACCTGCGATTTTCGGTTTCACCTAACACCCCCGTTAAGCGAGAAGCAATAATCATCTTCTTGAGGACTTGCGAAACAAAGATCACCCATATTTACAACTCCCTTAGCTTTCTCTTCCAAATGTTCAAACTCTGCAAGAACCTGGTCATAATGAGATAAGAAAATCTGAGCCAATGCATTTGCGTTAACCCAATACTGTCTAATTAACCCTTTGCTCTCCTTATCAATCGGATTGCCGTAAAGTATTCTCAAATCATCGACCGAAAACCTGAGCGGTTTTTTACCGGGATTGATCGGCATAATCAAGCCTTCAGAGACCGCTCTTTGAATCGTTTTCTCACTGACTTGAAGCGCTTCGGCAGCTTCCTTCTTCGTATAGGTGTTTTCGAGAAGCGACTTTATCGGATCCTCCGATTCGTCAGTAATGTCGTCCTCAAAGGCTACCAAGTCATCTCTAAGTTGGAGCATCTCTTCGTCTTTCGAAAATGAGAGCAACTCAATGATTGCATCGAATGCCTTTCTTCTCTCTCCGGCACTGATACTCTCAAGCATTTCCCAGATTCTGTCAAACATAATCACTTCAATCACCCTCTCTGTTGAACAAAGACAGTTTTTTCCCGAGATTCTTCTGCAGAACCTCATATTTCGACCCAAGTCCTCCATGGGAACCAACATATATCAGGTGTATAGTGTTTGACCTCTTGAAGTATGAATACACTAACCTGCCACGGGAAACTGTCTTCAACTCTATAGAACGCAGTCCCTTGAGAGGACCAGTCTTCATTTCGCCCATTCTCGGATCATTCATCAAGCCAAGTACTATCCCGAGTATCTCCAGTTTGAACTCTCTTGTAGATTGATCTTTGAAATTCTTCTTAAACATCGTATGAGAGAAGAACTTCGGCTCACTGTAATCTATCCCTTTCCTCAGAGCCGATAAAAACTTCTCAACGTTATCAAAACGCAAACCGATCTTTCTCAGGTTCTCAAGAATCTTTTCTTCATCTTTCATAGAGAGTATACCTCTTCATTCAATTAAAGTCAATAGTTATGTCCATATTTGTCCATATATTCAAGTGATTACATATGTTTCACATCTTTCCTCTGTTGCGACTTTGAATAGATAGTGATTCAATACTCATAGGTAGTAAGAGATTGTTAGGAATTGTCGCCCCTCAATTCAATCAATGGAATAGATCCTAGAGGTCCATATCGTTGACCAAGCACATTGCCGGTGTCCAGAAATTTATCGAAGGCGGCTGCCACTCTCTTAGATATTTGAACCATTCAACATCTATCAAAGCTAGAACGTCCATGGGTTTTTCACCTCGCCTCGCTGTTGATTTGGATTTCGTAGAAAGTAACTCTCAAATGTGTCCATTCAGCAAAACAGGAAATCCTCCACTTCTTCTTCGCGAAAGGAAAGCGTTGTTTTTCGAATGATCGACATTTACAGGATAATATACGAACTCCTAAAGGACGCCGTTTTGTATCCGCTTCCAAACCAAAAAAGGGAATCTGTGACTGCATTTCACTATTCCAATTTTCTCGGAATATCTTCTCCGAAGGAGGTTTTTCGCGAGAAATTATGCTCATTGATTCCTCCATAGTGTGTATTGTTGTTCTCTTGTTTTCTTGACTGAGCTCTTACTATTGATCGAACTCCCTATTTCCGGCTCTTCGTTTGACGAATCTCCCTCAAAGGTATCTAGTGCAACATCTTCTAATTCAAGTGAACCGAGCTCCTCTACCATTGGAAGAATGAAAGGCGAAATTGCCCTTGAAACCCTCTGAACCAACTCCTCAATCGTCGTAATTTGGTCTTCGTCCTCTTTGTGGTCTGTAATAAGTGCAAGAGCAATGATTACGTGTCCATACATGTACCTCGCTTCAAGAATTCTAGGATCTGTTTTGGTCTTGCCCTTTTGTTCTGTCTTGAGATGCCAGTTATCAACATTGACAAAGAAGTCGTAATTATCCTCAGATGCTTTAGATATGTGTAGCGCATCATACCTGTCGAACCCGTATCTGTCCCATTCGTCCTCGTAAACCCTGATCACATTAGGTAGATTCAACCCGTGAAGCCCATGAGTATCATCTCCCGGATCCTTAGAAGCCGGTTTCTTTCGCTCTCCTTGTTCGCCGGAAGTCTTCTTCTCCGCTTCAGTAATCAGAACGAAGAATCTCGATTCAAAGATCTCGGTTTCACGAATATCAGATACTCTGGAGTTGTATTCAATTAGCTCTCCTACTTCTGCATCCTCTGGAACTCTTACATTAAGGTTTGCGGTACCGTTCCACAAATTAACAAAGTAGTCCTCTATTTCAACATCTGGAGAGATCAACTCAAAGTGGCCTGAGTCATTCACTCGATAGAAATAGTCATTTTCTGCATCTGTTGTGAATTTCACCCTGAAATATGAATTGTTGATAGGGCATTGCTTTGGTTGGTCTTCACTTAACTTTCCAATAAGAGTGAAGAAAGTAGGGAACCGCTTTCCATGAAACTCCGGCTCACTCGCTATAGATGCTGCTTTGAAAGGATTATGCAACTGCTTGCCCTCGATAAATAGGCGTGATAACGTAGGCGACTTCTTCAAAATGTCTTGAAGAATCTCCTTAAGTGGTCTAGAGTCCTGTAATCTTCCTTCGATCTTCTCTCTCCGCCTTTTTTCATTCAGTTGCCTCAGACCTTCATGCCTTCTAAGAAGATCCTCAAGCTGTCTCTCAATTGCATTTTCGAATTCACCGCCTCTCAATCTATCTCTACTGTTCATAAACAGATCTTCTCGCAGTCTTCCTTGCAAATCAGAACAGTCAACAACAGCAAGGATGGAGTTCGAAACGTATCCAAGAGACACGCGGTTTCTCGTAAAAAAGGCTTTCGAAATGGTCCCTTGAGTCTGACCATTAACTGTGAATAATATCCCTTGATCCTTCTTATAGTTAACCTCTGCTCCATCTTTGAAGGCAAAAATCGATACATTCAGATTCTGTCCCATAACTGAAATCCTTGTCGAACTAGGGAAGCCAGCCTCGAGGTTTTCTCTCTTATCTTCTTCAAGCCTCACCAGCAACCCCGACAATATCGAATGAAAAGTGTGAGCCTGATAACCTGATCTTCTTTCACATACCTTAATAGGTAGTGCAAGCTCTGGAAGCAGCAAAGAAAGCTCGTTGAACAGATCAAATACTGCATTGCTCCTTAAGGAAGGGCCAATTTGATAGTCGTACAGTTTTATGACGGAACCCGACTCGAGAGGTCTGATGTAAGCATGAGGATAATCGCCTGGCAAAGCCGGGATGGAATCTGCCAGGAATCTCAATATTCTACCGTTAGGAGCCAGATACTTGTACGCTGAGCTCTTGACACCCTTGGAAGGGTCTTCCCTTCGGACCACAGAGAAGCCCCACTGGTTATTTGAGCCTGCTTGGGTACTATCAACAATATCGGTGTTTCTTCTTGAGATAACTAGCTGCAGATTGCTTTCACCGCAAAATTGAAGCACTCCTGTTCCGCCCATATTGAATTTGCCCTGAACAAAGGGAATTCGAAGTTTGTTCGACTTATTCAGCGAGAAGAACGTGTTGGAAAATTCATCGGGAAACTGCCCCTCGCCTTTGTCAACAATCGTATAGCACGGATTTCTCTTGTCACCAGTGGCAACAAGTGATATGTTCTCTGCAAGAAGTCCTCTTTCATAGATCTCAACATTGCTAAGTTTTCCCTCTCGGATGCTGAAAAACTCCTTCAAAGCCTGCTGAATACTTTGAGGTGCTTTGGTAGATTGGGGGGAGATCCCTCTCGAGATACACTCCTTTATGAGAACGGCATCTACTGAGTTAATCAACTTCTCAACCAGAGCAGCAGCAGGAGAACGTTGTTGATTGCCTATTGTCGAGAAGTTGTTCTCCATATCTCCATAATACTTCCACGCTGAGGGGTCATTCCAGTAACCGGCACTTTCCAAATAGTGAATGACCTCCCGCTCCGATTCACTTTTCAGTAGCTTGATACACAGCTTTCCATTATCCATAGAACCACCTCGCGAAACACTAAAATGCTTTCGCCGGTTCCATCCGCTTCCCCTCGCTTCAACACTATGCTGCTTCTGCAAAGTTATTAGAAAACTTCAGTGATTATTATCCGAATCTCGGTAAACTACTGAAAGTTCTTGGTAACGTCTTTTTGTGACTCGCACTCATCACCACTTCAATTAAACTGTCATTTTCACGACATTGAAAAGATGACAGAAATCTAAGTTGCAAAATCCGGGTCTAGCAATCTTCAAAGGTTTTCTCGCTGGAAACAAACTATGTGCAAAAGATTGTTACCGATCAATTTGTAATATTTTAGCATTATGAAGTATTCTTTTCCAAAGCAGTTGTTTCACAAACCGGATCAATACGCAGCTAGAAATGAAGATTTATAACTCTCTTTATTGCAATTAGAGGCAACAGATATGCAGTTTTAGCCTCCCAGTGCTAATCTCTCAACGTGTTTGGTAAGTGAATACTGTTAGCTTATCGTGACCAAGTATTCTGTTTAACGGCTGAAGAGCTGATCATCATCTCCTTCAGCCCTCAATCATCGAGCCTGGCGCGCATAAAGGCATCTTCGGGTCCGGCGATGGGTATAGGGATGATTTTGGAGATCGTGTCCATAGAGACGCTTGCGAGATTTGCCATCTGTTCCAGGGGTACGGTGATCGATTTGGCTCCGTTTTCGGCGAGCATCGTTACCCTGTCGACGAAGGACAGTGTGGTCTTGAGGCTCCCCGTTATCGTCATATCTCCTATTATCCCCAATCCTTTCTTCAGGGTGTTTTTGTGTATGGCCGAGAGAATAGAGACGAAGATGGCGACGGTTATGTCATCGCCCACTTCACTGCCTATCATAGGGGTTAGCTGTACTGCTATGTCGTAGTCTTTCAAAGCCGAGTTGGAGGGCAGGTACTTTCGCTGGTTAGAACCTATGCAGGAGACCGTGGTCTTGAGCGCTTCCTTCGCTTTTGACCCACCACCGCTTATGTTCTGCTTTCCAGAACCGGGAACGACTATCGTTTCGACCTTCAGGAGTGTCGTTTTTCCACCGGCTATCGAGACTGTGTAAACAACCCCCGGAGGTAGCGGATCCTGCGAGATGAGAGCCTTGCTCCCTCCCTCGTTCACAGATACATAGGTTTCCTTCTTGCTCTCCTTGTCTATGTACGAGAAGTTCGTGTCCCAGAACTCCAGTCCTCCCAGTTTCTTCAGCTGTTCCTTGACCCTCCTCCTGCATTCTATGGAGAAGGCCAGGACTTCTTCTATCGCTTCTTTCGTGTACTCCCCGTCCGGGTAAAGCAGTTTCAACAAGCCAGATACAGTCTTTCGGACCGCCTTCTCGTCTCTCCTGTTCAGCTGGCTCCCCAGATTGAAGTGTTTATCAAGTGCGTTTACCGCGGAGCTTCCCCTTAAGGACCTCATAACTTCCGAGAAGTAGTCTATTGCGAAACCGAAGTGATCGGTGAATAGCTCGGCTCTTAATTTCTCCACCTCCCAGCCCGGAAGGTAGGCGTGGATTCTGTCAAGCAGGGCGGTGTCCTGCATCTCCACGGGGAATGGTTCAAATAGATGAGACATCTTCAACAGAGTCTGCACGTCGTCGTTAATATTCCCGTTGAAGACTATGCCCGCTTCGGCAACTACCTCTACCTTTCTTGCAAATGAGCCGGCCTCCATAAAGTCTTTAAGCATCTGCAGCGCCTGTTTGTCCTTGAACTGTATGCCGGCAACTTCATCGAAGGCGATCAGATCCCACTCTCCTACGAGGCCGACCTTTCGTGTGGCTATGTTGTAGAAGAGCTGGGCGACTGTAGTGTTACCGCCGGAGAGAAGGAAGGAATAAGGCGAGATTTCTCTGTAAATGTACGACTTGCCGGTAGCCCTCGGTCCGAGTTCCACGAGGTTGTAGTTTTTCTCCACGAGAGGGACGAGCCTGAGAAGTTGGAAGAGCTTCTGCCTCTCGTCCATCTTCTTCGGCTCCAGTCCTATAGAGCGGATTATGAGGTCGGTCCACTCGCCTACCGTGAACTCACTCCGTCTACCCACAAACTGGTCTTTAATGAAGTTACTGAGCTGTATGGGATGAATCTTCTCTACTACGAAGGGCCTTCCCGGGTATGTATTGTGGTCGTAGATCAGATCGATTATCGCCCACATACCACCGAGCAGCATTTTAGGGTGCTCCTTGACAAGTTCGTCAGTTATTACCCCGTTCTTTATGCTCAGATTCTGCAGTCCTGCCACGTACTCGTTCTGCCTTATGTCTAACCAGGCGTCTATCCTGTCGATCACCCTGAAGAAACCCTTGTCCCTCAGCTGCATCTTCACCAGCTCTGCCATATCCGGTCTTAAGAAGTGTTTCTCCAGTATCTCCCTGACGTTTTCAACGCCCTTTATGTCCTTGGGATCGGACAGGTCGGCGTATGTTCCAAGCAGGTGCTCCAGGACGTATGAAGGAACGTTATAGCCTATCTTCAAGTTCCTAACGAGCGACTTCTTTATCACATACTCGGGATATATTTTGAGCACTTTCAGGTCAAGGGCATCCAGCTCCACTCTTATCTCCCCCTATCAGAAGATTCGCTCTCTTGTGGGCAGATATTCACACTCTACCCAGTCCATAAGAGTACCGTCTTCCAAATCTCTAACCTCTATCTTGAAGGTATCGCCGCTCTTTGCATTTATCTTCACAGTTTGGCTGATCTGATCTTCGACGGGCTCCTCCACCTCGAACTTCTCGCCCAGGCACTGTATATACACCCTCGGAGCGATACCGAACAGGTCGATTTCAGTGAAGAGGAAGACTTCGAAGTGATCCTTCTGTAAGACTTTCAATCGGTCTTTATTTCCAATCTTCACTCTCTTTCTCTTCTCTCCGACAATCGGCGTTATGACGATGTGAGGAATTATCACTTCCTGGTGAGTTATCCCTCCGTGCCAGAAGTGGCCCCCGTAGTCTTTGAATACGTTCCCGCTGTTGGCGTACAGTATGAAGCTGCTGCCGGCCTGTTCGTATTTTCCTTCATCTGGTTTGGTGCTGTTAAGGCTGTACCTTACCCCGGATGAGTAGCTGAGCGTCTTGTCCTGTTTGACGGTCTCTCCGGGCACGGGAAGGTAGAAGCCGTGATCGCTCGTGAAGTGTACTTCGTAACCGTCCCTCAGTAGTTTGTCGGCCTTTTCAGACAGTTTAGTCATTATGCTGCCATAGAATTCTATAAGCGCTTCGTGACCCAATGAATCTATATCCCCCGTCTTCATAACCAGCTTTTCCGCAGTCGGAGGATCGGCGTCTATATCATATATCTCAACTCCAGGCACTAGCTCTTTCAGGTTGTCCTCTCTGGCTGTAACGCTGTCCAGTGTCTTGACGGTTTTCTTGTCCACTATGAGGACTTTTCTGTCCTTCAGAATCTTTTCAATATCACCAGAGGAGAAAAGAGACCCCATTCCCACGGGTGTTTCCGTCGGTGTCACCGCCAGTATAGGTCTTCTTTCGATCTTCACCTTGCTCTTCAGTTCAAGATCACAGGCAAGCTCGTACCTGAGGGCATCTACCACGATTACCGCTTTCTTGCCCTCGCCTTCAAGTATTCTGTACAGGAGGCCTGCCTGTTCGGACTGAATTGCAGGATCGTAATGGCTCTTCCAGTGATTGGATACCACCTTCATTATCTGAGTTACTTTCTCCACAGCCCAGGCTTTCAGTCTCTCTGGAAGATGTGAGCTCCTGATCTTCCTGTCGAGAGAGTCGTATTTCCAGAGAGTGTCACCGTAAACCGAGAGGAAGCTTTCCAGCGAGCCTATGCCCGAGAGGTCGGGTTCAGTCAAGAGAGGCTCGAGCCAGAGGAGTTCTTCCCAGTAGACTCCTGCATCTCTGTCTTCAACTCTCTTCTTTCTCTTTCTGGTCCGCTCTTTCGCGAACTCAATCGCCTGTGTGGCGTCTTCTTCCTGCAAGAGAGCCTCTGCTCTTCTCTCGAATATCTCTCGCTCTATGACAGTGAATGGATGCCTGTGATCGTTTTCGAAGAGGTCTATGTGTGCGATAAGTTCCTCTCTGTGGCTCTTGGAGAATTTCTCTGCATGGAGGTGAAGGCTCTCTTCCCACTCGCTCAATCCCGTCCATTCCCTGTAGTATTCGTGAAGCTCATCGCCCGGTTTGTTCTTGTAGGAGGCCTCGAGTATCTTCTCGGCTATAAGGTTTGCCGCTTCTTCTGGTGTGGAAGAGGCCGTCAGTTTCAAATCGAACGTTGCATTAGCAAAATGAGTGAAGATAAACTCCCTCTCCGCCTCCGACAGACTCGATGCGTAGCTGCTGTCGCTCAACAGCTCCCAGAGGCTTTCCTTAACTATCTTGCTTATATTCTCCAAGCCGCGTTTCTTCAGGGCCTGCCACCAGTCTTCATCTTTTGGCAGACCGTATCTCACAAGAGAGACCAGGAAGTCTTTCTTGAAGTCTTTTCGATCTATTCTCAATTCACTCAGCAGGTTTATTGCAGATACGAGCTCTCCATTTCCCCTGTCCCAGTACTCCGCGAGATAGACCAGCTCTTTCTCCGAGTGGTTGGCTATATATACGATTACTTTTCTTCCCGATTGGACAAGACTCTCCGCCTCTAGCATAGTGAGAAACTCCCGCTCGAAATCCTTTAACGTGAGGCAATGCCAGCCCTTGTCCTCGAAGTAAGTGAGGCTATCGCCCAGTAAGAAATCGGAGTCTTTCAACACTACTGGAATTGAGGCGTCCAGCTTCTCCAGTCTTGTCAGTACGATGTCCAGTAAGTACATAGAGCGCTCCTTTTAATTCCATTGACCAGAGTTATACTCTGAAAAGCTCGAAGGCCAGATTAACCAGTTTTTCCGTTCTTTGCTCGATATCTTCAATAGTCCAGTTTTCTTTGTCTCGCAGATCACTGTTAAGGAAGAGCCCGTTCTTGTAGCCTATGAAATTTCCTCTCGTGTCTTTCCTATCCCTCTTTTTCTCGAATGAGTATGTGGAAAGGTATTGGTTGTACCCTGTCAAAGTGAGATTTCCCAGTCTGTGTACCCACTGATCTTGCAACAACTTGGCATTTTCCTTATCCCCACCTGCGACAGATTTCACCCAGGTATCGGGTATGTTCTCGCCTTTTGGGAATATGTGCTCGATAGTCCAAACTAGATTGTTGTTATTGTCTCTTTCCCAGAAGTTAGGCTTGTTCTCCCGTGTAAAACGAGATTCCTCGATCTTCGTCAGGATGAACCTTGTCGCTTCCGGGTTGTCATAGATATCTCCGGCGAGCATCTCTCTAAAGCGTTCATCCGGGGCAAATCTCTTCCTGTCTGTCAGAAAATCCTTTATTGTCTGCATACTAAAAGATTCTTTTTGTGACTCGCAGAAGTCTATTGCGTCTATGAATATCTTGTCCAGATCCCGTGTTCCGGGAAAGTCCGTTATGTTCCTCCTTATGAAATACTTCACCAGCAGTTCCGATGCTTTTACTATTAGATCCTCTTTTTCACCGTGTTCGGAGAGGAGGTACAGCAGAAGAGTATAACCGGGTGCGCCTCCAACGTTCTGGAGGTCGAATAGGTGATTTCTAAACTCCTCGCCATTTCTGGACTCGAAAGAAACAGAGAAGCGACCGTAAATTTCGGCCTTCTGGACCAGTTCCTGCAACGTCTTATCTGGGTTTTTCTCTATGAGAGTTTCGTATATGGTTATTAGCTTAGATTTAGTCGCTTTGGAGATTCCCGGAAAGCGTACTTCTTCTCTGTATCTGAAGGCGTTGTAGTATTGTCTCAAGAACCTCTCCTGATCTCTGTATTCAGGAATATGAGTTATTATCCTGTTCCAACGATTGAAAGCATCATCTACTTCCATCACGTTAGTTCGTTCTAATTCGGCAAGCATCTTGTTTTTTATTATGTCCATAGGAGACAGCGGTATTCCCCTGTTATTTAGGCTTTCAAATAGGGTGAAAGCGTCGGCGTGATTCGCCACTTCGATCTTCACCATACTTGCCGAATTCAGTCGGTCGAGAAAATCAGTTACTTGCCCTTCCGATTCCTCTTTCAATTTGCTCTGAAAATACCTGAATGCCGTGTATATTCTTCTGTTTCCGGCAAATGGAGCTCTGTCATTGGTTGATTGAATTATTCCGTTTTCACTGAGAAGAGAAAGGTAGTCGGAATAGTTCTTGTTCTGAAAAGAAGGTATAACCCTGGGAGTTCTCCTGTCCTCGGGTTTCTGCACGAGACGGTTCTCTAGGTTCATTATAGTATTAAGGTTTTTCAGGTTCGTTTTAGAGTAACGTTGGTCGTCAGTTCGCATATTGCTCCCTTCTTTGAGCCGAGCAAATACAACTAGATAAAGAATTGAGATTGTTAGCAATCTCTGTTGGCCGTCGATAATTTCGAGCGGTTTGACGTCCAGTGCGTCAACTCCCTTGTCTATGCAGATCATAGAACCGAGAAAGTGGTCCTGATTCTCGTAGATGTCGTCATACAGGTTATCCCATTCCCGTTTGCCCCAAACATACTCCCTCTGGTACTTCGGAATCTCATATCTTATCTTTCCGTCGATGGCAAATAGCGCCGATATTTTATAGTTTGCTGCCGACTGAATCATCGTTCACCACTCCACTTTCAGCATTTTGTCCATAAGCTTCTTGCTGAGGACGTCGAATTTTAGCAGCCCTTTATTCTGGAGAGGCGCTATGTTTTTGGCGACGCCTCCATCCAGTTCCGGGAGATAGCTCCCGTCAAGCAGCTCGCCGAGGGCTTCTGAGAATCTCTCCAGTTCGGCCAGTCTCTCCATTAGCTTTTCTCTGTTCTTTTCGTCCAGTTCGGTGGCCAGCGTGTTTTCAAGTGTCCTCTTAACACCACCCAGGTACTTCGATCTCAGAAGAAGGAGCTTGTCGTAGCTCCAGCTGTGATGGAGAACGAAGAAGTTCACGCTCCCCTTATCCGATGTAAGCTGCCAGATTATTGGTCGGCTCATATACCTCTTGGAGTGATCCTTGAAGAAGCTCTTCAGCAGGTATTCTTCCAGTCTCTTGCCCAGCAAGTTTTCTACTTCGTTATACGTGTCTCCTATGCCGAGCTCGCGCCATTTCTCGACTATCCTGGTAACGATGGAGGTCTCTCCAGTATCCGTAGAGAGTGAGAGTATCCCGTCGTTATCCTCTCGCATTATCTCTATCGTGAGAGCCTGTATGTGCTCAGAGATAACGTCCTTGACCGCTTCTGCAGGAAGGGTGTCAATTTTCGCCAGCTCTTCCACCACGGTCACGGGGCTGACTTTCAGAGTCCCGGCCAGTTCCTCGACTATGCCGAATTCCATACCCGTTATTGCCTCGCTCTTACCGGAGCCTCTATCGTGTCTATGTTTCAGATAAAGTTTCTTGAGTGTCTTTCTCTCGTCTTCTCTCAGGTCTCTGGCCGGGTACGCGCCGACGGGTACGCCTTCGGATTCGAGGACCTCGAGAACGGCAGCGTAGAGGTCAGAAGAGCCGTCCTGCGTCCTTCGTCCCAGATCGTGTACCCCTCCTTCGTTAAGAGCAGAAGGCGCATCTTCCGTGAGCGACCCCAAGAGCCCGGATTGTGTAATCACATCCAAAAGTGTCAGGTCTTCTGGCAGGAGTTCGTAGAGCTTCAATACCAGTTCGTCGTTTACAGCCTCGTTTATAAGCAGCCTTGCCTCTAGCTCTGCCTTATGGATGAAGAACTTCTTCAGGGCGTCTTTCACCCTCACTTGCCTGCCCTCTTCTCTTAACTCCTTCAACCCCCAGGAGAGCGGATCGTGTTTGAAGTCGCGTTCCATAACGTGGAAGCCATATAGCTCTTTCTTTATCTCTATGCAGTCCTGCGCGAGAGAGGAGAGAGTCACAGGAGAAGTGGACAGTAATTGGTGACTTGTGGTTAGTGGAGTTAAAAGCCGAGAGCAAGAAGAGAGACTGCCCAGAAGAGACTGCATCTCATCCGAACTTATGGCTTTACTCCCCAAGGCTGATGGATGCACCGTGGGTATGTTCTTCAGATCGCCTACCTGATAATGTACAGTAGGGTTAAGAAAAGAGAGAAGATAGTTTGACAATCTACAATTCATAACGCACAAAATGGATAGAGGGTTTTCGTTCGGAAAAACAGCAGAGGCTTCTGTATCAAATATGTGGTTTCTTGGCAGAAATCGTTCACTAAATGCAGATGAAGTTGTCCTAGAGAAATTCAACCCTTCTCTGAAGCAGTAGGATTCATTTCTAACAAATGCTCTTCCATATGTTTTAATAAGGATTCCGTCATCTTCCCAACAAACTACCCACCACAGATTCCCGTACCACTTGTTGTAAGGCCCTCCCTTGGCATAGGGCACCCATTTCTTTCTATCGCTCTTGTAATCTAGCGAGATGTCTTCCTGCCTCACTTCCCACCAAAAGCGGAGGAAGCGGTCGTTATCTGCAGTTCCAGTGCCCAAAGCAACGTGAGCATATTTTTCCAGGGGCTTGTACTTCTTGAACAGCTCCCTTATCCTATCGCTTATCCAGTAAACGAAGGGATAGCCCGGGATCTTCTTGAACTCGGATTGGTTAAGAAGATGAACATAAGTGCATTCCTTTCCGTTACGTATAGCTTCAACGGCCTCTCTTAACGCTTCCCTCTTGGCCTTCGCGCTTCCCCTTTCGAACTTCACCAGATTGAAGAATATACAATCATCGCTGTTAGGCTGCGCCTTTCTTAGCACAATGACGGCAGTATCCACAAGAGCCTCGCCGAAGACCCCCCCAAGTCCGAAGTGCACAAAATCCACCAATTGATTCTTGTTCAGTATCCACTTTCTTGTCTCATCATAACTGGATATGAACATATACGTCTGGGGGGTTATCATACCGACATAACCGTCTTCATCGGCGAAATCGGCACATCTCTTAATGAAAGCCGCATACAGGTTCTTGTCGAAGCCCTTGAATCTGTCCTTAAGGAATTTCTTGTAGTTGTCAGTCATATCCGACGAATCGAGATAAGGAGGGTTGGCTATCACCACATCGTACTTCTGAATCAGAAGTTCGGCAAAATTCATCCCCTGTTCTATGTACTCGCCGTACTCCCTGTTCGAAGATACCGCTCCTTTTATGTCTTCCAGCACTTTTATCTCCGTCTCGCTCCAGGCCTCTTCACTGAAGAACATCACATCGCTCTTCTTGCGCTTCTCCTTGAGCCTTTCCAGCTCCCCGGTTATATCCAGGAGAGAGCCGACGGCGCTGGCGTCCTTCAATTGGCTCCATATAAGGTCTATGAAATCCTGCACCGTGGTATCGCTCCTGTACTTGTTTCTCACGGTTGTGAGTTCAAGGGAATCGGAAAGGTGGAAGTCTGCCGATACGACGTTCATAGTGTACTTCTTCTTATGCCTGTCAAGTGTCCTCGCCTTCAGGTATAGGGAGAGGATCGTCAGCTGTGCAGCCCTGTCGTCGAGATCGATTCCGTAGAGGTTGTTCTTCAGGATAAGCGATGAAATCTCATCTCTGTTGTAATCTCTCTCTCGGTACATCTTACTGAGCAGCTCGAAGGAATAAAGGAGGAAGTTGCCGCTCCCGCAGGCCGGGTCAAGTATCTTGATTTCTTCAAGCTTCTTTGGCTCCCTTTCCCTTTTAAGTTGCTTTTTTTGAATGGGTATCTCTATCTCGTCATACAGCGGGGAATCGGGATACATCTCGAGGTAGTACCTACCAAGAGTGTTGTCCACGATGTGTTTTACGACCCAACTAGGTGTGTACTGCTGCGACTGGTAATGAACGTTAGACTGGTCTATCTTGGCCTTACTGTCTTTCAATAGCCGCCTTTCGGCGATGTTGTAATACTGGTAAATCCAGCCTATTATGTCGTCCTTGAGCCATTCCTCTTGAGCTATGGAGTTTATAAGATCTATTACAGTCACCGTGTCGTTTGGTCGCGGGAGAAAGCCGTAACGACTGCCGTTATACAGTTGGGGCAGCTCCTGCGATAGAGTCTGGAAGATTTCCTCCAGAATGGTGTTTATTCCCTGGCCCGGTTCGCTGTTTGCCTGCGGATTTCTGCTGAGATACAGGAAATGAGCCTCGCTCTTCCCACCGGTGTCTATGTTCTTGGTGACATACGTCCGCTCGATCAACCCTCTTGCTTCCATTACTTTCAATCCGACCAGCCTGTTTAGAGTGGTGAATGAGGCCTCTTGCACGAACTTCTTTCTCGCTTCTTTTGCACCGAGCTGTTTCTCATCTGCCAGTATTATGGGAAGTATCCGGCTTCGCAGCTCTTCGAAGCCTGCCACGGAGTTTCCCGTATCATTGTTCTCTGTAATGCCGCACTGTTTCAAAAGTAGGGGGTACGATCGCTCCAGAGTCTCACGAATCTGTATTATCGTCTTTTCGAGATCGGCCATATCAGTCCTCCAGCTCTATCTCTAGCTCGGTGTCTTCGGAAACGGAGAGTCTTTCCAACTTGTTTTTGAGTTCACCATAGGTGAGCTTTCTCTTCAGTCTCAGTCTCTTTGGCTGTACTTCAGGCTCTTTCCCTGTACCGTTCGACTCTTCAGGTGGTTTTTCTCGCATAAAACTGTCGAAGGAGTCTTCAAGCCTTTCCAGCTTGTGCTCGAAGTCTGTTATGTAAAGCCTGGCTTCATTGAGACCCGTGTGGCACTTCTCGCACTTTACGGAGAACTGTATCTCAAGCTCTCCGCAAGGGGCGTTGGGTCTTATGAACCAGTCTTGATCTCCCGCTCTCTTTCCCAGTGCGTTTTTCTCTTCCTGTATGGAGTCGAGATACTTGTTTATCTTCGCCAGCCATTGGTCTCTCTCATCGTGAATGGGATTGAAGTAACTCTTGTAGGTGTTGCGCAGTCTCTCGAAGATGCTGTCGAGATCGG
Organism: Mesotoga sp. UBA5557; assembly: GCF_002425715.1. Classification (NCBI taxonomy): domain Bacteria; kingdom Thermotogati; phylum Thermotogota; class Thermotogae; order Kosmotogales; family Kosmotogaceae; genus Mesotoga; species Mesotoga sp. UBA5557. Next base: position 5,446 of record NZ_DIMV01000058.1, on the reverse strand, counting down.
TGCCGAAGGAGGCTATGCTGGGCAGAGTGTCATTGTACTCTTTCAAGAGCGATGAGAGCTCTTCGCTCTGCTCTTTCTCGAAGGCGTTTTTGGAGATTTCACCCTCCAACTCTTGGAGGAAGACCTTCTGCTTACGTATGAGCTCGTAGTTCTTCTCGAGGAACTTTTCCGTCTTATCGGCAGTTTCCTTCAGCTCTCGTATCGAATCCCTTTCACGAAGAAAGACGTCAAGACAGTCGTTATCGCCACCGGTGAGAATGTTTAGCATCGTTCTAATCGTGTCGAGGTTCCACCTAACCTCTGCACCGAGTTCTTCCATCCTTTTCTTCAGTAAATTCATTCTCTTGTCGAGATGTTTCATCGCCTCGAGCGCCCGGGAAATGAATTCGCTTCTCGGCGACTGTAACGACAGCCTCCCGTCATCCAGCAGCGGGTTTATGATGTCCATAAGATATTGCTTGTCGGATGGGTTGAGCACCACACTGCGACGTATACGTGCCTTCTTGAATTCGCTCACGCTTTTCAACGCTTTATGGACCTCCGCCTTACCGTAAGAGTCTGAATTGTTCACCATTATCTTCCCACCACGTATGAGACAGGCAATTGAATAGATTATCGTTTCAGGGGTCCAGCCGTACGGAGCGAGCGAGAACTTCTCGAGCAGAATTTCACCCGTTTGATCTTCTCCCAGAGAGGCTATTACAGGTGAGATGATCTTGTGTGTCTCGATCAGGTCTCCATTGTCGTTGAAGACTCTGTGGTCGTCATCTACTTTGAGGGTTTTCAGCGTGTTCTGCGGTCTTGTCAACGCTCCTTCTATATCCTTGCTCGTGGCGGTCGTGAAGGTGATTTCGGTGTAATGGCCGGGTATGACTTTTTCCTTGAGGAGATCCTTGAGTTCGTTTATAAGGCTGGAAGTGGGTTTTAACTCGCCTTCGTAAAGAAGCTGTCCCGAGTCTATTGCCTTTCGCAGCTCCCTGCCCAGTTCGTTTCTCTTGTCGTTCATTATCCTGCCGTATTTCGTGAGGATCTCGTGTATGCCTTCTCCCGTCTTCTTCGTTCTGAAGGAGTTCAATGAAGCGTCCAGGCTTTTTATCTCCCTGGCTAGATCACCAATTGTCTCGTTTATCTCAGGGATCACATAGACCGTATCGCGATGGTTCATAGACTCGAATTCGAGACCTTCCACATCGACACCGGCAAATGAGGCGATGCGAACCTGGAGACCCTTCTTCTTGCCGCCGATCGCTGCGTTATCCAGGTACCATTCTATGTGAATGTAGGGGCCTTCTCCGTAACGGATTTCCTTGTAGTTGAAGATGTTCAGCAACTGACGGACTATCTCTTCGTTTCTCTTGGGTATGTCTATAACCGTGTTTTCCATCTCTGCTATGAAGTCCCTCTCGAGATCGGTTACGAGCGTTATCTCTCCGTTGTATCGGGTAACGTATCTGGCCTTCTCGAGGTAGTCGAGGGCATCCTTGACTTCCTTAGTCAGCTCGTACTGTTTGTCGAAGATGTTCTTGCAGAGCATACGGGTTATTACAGTCTCGCTAGCGCCAATATTCTTAAGGTTTTTCACTATGTGGAGAGTCTTGAGTATGTCTGAGGCTTTCACGTTCTTTCCCCTGTACTGGTCGGCACTATTCACGAGATGGGTTACTCCCGAACCGAAGAAGGAGGGACCCAAGGCGTCGAAGAGATCGGTGGCGCTCACTATCCGACCGAACTCTTCGTCTTTCAGATTCTTCAGTATTGAATCGACGAGGAAGATAAACTTGCGGGCCGTAGCCTGGTAATATGTCGAGCCTATTGTGTTCTGCACTAGATCGGGGAGTAGCTGGAACTGGTATGGATGGAAGGGGTAGTAAGTCATAAGATCGTCTTTTGTTTCGGTCTTTCTGTAATTTCCGTTCGTGTCGCTGAGGGTAGTTATGTTCCCCTGGTTTTCACGCATCGTCTTTTCGAACAGGGGCTCTGCCTCTATCTTTTTCTTCAGCAGTCTTTCGCGGGCGACCTCATCCACGTTCTCGGATGTGAGATCGAGCCTCACTTCGAAACGGTCTGTCAGTTTGCCCAGCTTCCGCTTGTCGAAGTCTCTGTTGGCTATCAGCTGGTCGAGCTTTTCCTGTGAGGTTACTATTAGCCTGACCGAGCCCTTTCCCTTCGAGGCGAAGGCCTCTGCGACTCCTTGCAGGGCCAGTATTCTGTCTTCGTTATCTTTGAGGGATATTACGTACTGCCCTATTTCATCCACTATGAAGACGAGTCTCTTTCCGGTCTCTCTCGTGTAGTCGACGCAGTGTTCGGCAAGAACGCTCGGGGAAAGATTATCGTATTTGCTTACCGCAGATTTCAGGAATTCGCTTGCTTCATCCGCGGTGTAATCAAGCCTTTCGGTCATAGCCTTTACAGCGTGGCGACGGAATTCACCGACATTTCGAGCCACCTTCGAGTAGTCGTTTCCGCTCTGCTCTATGTAATTGCGTACCTCTTCGAGGTGCCCGAATGTATCTAGTTCATACTCCATTATCGCTACGTTAGGGAATGAGGAGTAGCCACAGGTCTCGAGAAACTTCTTGAAGATAGATTGCTGTATCGTCTCCATATTGAGAGAGCTGTCTGCCGTCATTTCGAACATAACGACGGTACTCGCTATGCTGTTCAGCGCCCTTATGTTTCCCTTTATGAATTCCGGGTTCGAACAGTTGCTCAATCTCTCGTTGAAGAGTTCTCGGGCCGTTATTCCCTTGGGCAGAGTGTGGTTGGTGAGCAGATACCCGAGTATCTTCGCGAAGTAGGACTTTCCCGAACCGAAGAAGCCGGAGATCCACACACCTATCCTGTCAGTAGAAAGAAGCTTGTAGTTCGTCAGGAAGGCTTCAAGGTGCTTCTCTATCTGGTGGGTGACTATGTACTGGGAGATTTCTTTCTCTTCGACAGCGAGGTCCTGCTCACCGGCCTTTATTACGAGAGGGACTTCGTCATCTATGTTTATCCTAAGAAGCTCTTTAATCTTCATTCCCCTTACCCCCCTAGCCCTTCTATCTCAAATTACCAACGCCCTGTAAACCGAAGTGGTGTGTCTTCCATCCAGGAAGGTCAGTATGTGTTCCTTCCTCTTTCCGGGATAGATAAATAGAACGGGATTGACGAGTTTACCCGTCACTTCCTCAATTAACGGATTAAGACCGAAGAAGCCGTTCAGTATGCCAAGCCTGTGTATAACCGTTAGAGAGCTTTCCTGTGAGGCCTTCACTATGCGCTCTGTCATATTCGAGTGCAGGAGATGAGCGAAGTCTTTTATGCAGGACTTTCCAAGAAAGGAGAAGTCATCTGCTAGGTTGTCCATCCCATAACTGGTGGCAGTCTCCGAAAGGACGCTTCCCAGGTTCAGCAGCTTCAACTTGCCCTCAAAGCGTATCTTAAGCTCCCTGATGGCTGTCGTTTCTTCCTTGGGAGAGACTATTAGGACCACGGCCTTCGAGCCTTCGGTTTCACTCGTAAGTGAATCTACCCTTTCGAGTTTTTCCGAGAGTATGTTCAGCTTCTCTGAAAGAGAAAGGTTATTCTTCAAGTGCATCCGGCAGCACCTCGAAATCTATCTTAGGTTCCAGTCTCACTATGTTTCCGGCCATCGCGAACTCGATTATTCCCGAAGCGTTCATTTCCACCAGGTAAGAAACAAGATCCCTCTCGTCTAGGAGCAGGTACTTGAAATCGTCCGAGTGCAGGATTTTCGATGGGGAGAGACCTGAATTGAAAAGGAAGTAAAGGATAGCCATAACGCTATTCTTATTTGGGCGGAAGTAATTCAAGTCTATGTTTCTTCCATTCGCATTCGCCATTCCTAGTTTAGAGGTTATGGCGAGGTAATTGGTTACCCTCTTATCCGACATATATGCGGTAAAGCCTTTCTCCTTGACGATGCAATCAATAATGTCTTCACGAAGCAAAAAGGCGGCTCCTTTATGGTATGCAGGGAATATCTGCTCGAGTGTAATGGCCCTGACCAATTCGTCTCTCTCACAGTTCTTCCAGAAGAGAATCTCTCGTTTAGTCTGAGTCTCTATGGTTTCAGAAGTCATTATGCGCGCGAAGACTTTCAGAGCTTCAGGTGAGAAACCTTTCACGTAGTCTCCTATGAGCCAACTTGCCAGTCTTCTTCTGTATTCGCCAGAACTGACTCGAAACGGATCGTCTAAAACGAGATGACGTTTTATTTCCTCTGCGCTCCTTCCCTTAATAACTTCGGCCATTATGTAAATGACATTCTCTAGATGATCGAATGCTCTGTTGAGGTGCGTTTTTGAGTTTGACGGCATATAGCAGACCCTCCACATTAGGTAAATAGATTATAACAACGTGACTGTCATTTCGCCAAGTACAAAGTCTGCTGCTCAATTGTAACGTCATCTGATCTCAAGTTGATACTGACTCTCTTGAGTAGATTCAATTATGATGCATTACGCTGACCATAAGACCTGTCTCTCACGCTATAATCGCAGCATTCTGCATCTCTAGATTCAAATGGATTTGTCGCAGGTTTTTCCAATACACATAGATGATTGCTGAGTGTGAAGCAGACTGAGACAGCGGACTCCTGAGGACGAATCAAATTACCCTGTGTACTCTTCGCAGGCATCGTAAACTTCCAAGAAGTATTGAAATCCCCATTTGAATAGGCACTAACGCTCTCAGCCATTTGAGCAAACAAAAGGCGTATCAAACATTGCAATCTAGGAAATCATAACTACAAATCACTACCTGGATAAGAAGACTTTCAAAGACGAGTGATTATCTTTTTCGGGAAACGGAGTAAATGATTGTATCTTTTACTATTAGATTTCATCTACATGAAAATAGGTGAATTTCACCTGAGCTTGGTGTTTGGAGTTCTGAATCTATAAAATGATGAATGATATGCGCAGACCGGTCTTCTGAAAGCAAGAAGAGCCTATTCGATTTTCTGAACTCTCGATGAATGAGGAGTGATTAAGGATCTCCAGGCAAATGAAGGAGTGATTGAAGATCTCTAGGCATCGGATTCTTTGTTTTGCATGGAATTCATTTAATCAGTCCTGCTTTCGAAAAACCACTCTGGATGGTTAGATGGTCGTTCTTCTCTTAAGGAATTCCGGGCTCTGCTAAAGGAGGTGATCCTATATGAGGTTTGAAATTAGAAACAGCCGAACACAAAGCAAATAAGGAGGGAGAAGAGGTGAAATCCAACTGTGTCATTTTCCTAAGCACTGGAAGAGTTATTAAGGCAATTAGTTGCAACAAAACTTAAAGGATCTTTAAGTATTTGGAATCGGGGTTTCTTTGTGATTATGATTTGTCCAGTCGGAGTTCTGTGCTCCGATTCTGTAAGAAAAAACTCAAAACGAAAGAAGGTGTGCTGAACGCTGGGGGTATGGGGTAGCAGTGTGCCAAGAAGGCGAAG